>JAQCGR010000188.1 GCA_027619995.1 Pseudomonadota bacterium
CCCGCCGAATGGGAAAGCCATACACGCTGCTGGATGGCCTGGCCCTGCCACAAGGACACCTTCGGGCCCATCTTCGTCGAGGCGCGGGCCGCCTATGCCGCCGTCGCGCGCGAGATCGCGCGTTTCGAACCCGTCACCATGATCGCCCGGCCCGAACATGCTTCCAATGCGCGCCGCCAATGCGGCCCCACGGTCGAGATTGTCGAACTGCCGCTCGACGATTCCTGGACCCGCGACACCGGCCCGACCTTCCTGATCGATGGCGCCGGCCGCCTCGCCGGCGCCGACTGGCGGCACAATGCCTGGGGCGGTAATTATTCGGACCATGGCGATGACGCGAAACTGGCCGCGCGCATCCTCGAACGGATCGGTGCGCAGCGCTACGCCGCCGATTTCGTCCTCGAAGGCGGCGCGTTTCATACCGATGGCGACGGCACCTTGCTGACGACGGAAAGCGTGCTGCTCAACCCGAACCGAAACCCCGGCATGACGCGGGGCCAGGCCGAAACCGTGCTGCGCGACTGGCTCGGCATCCAGACGGTGATCTGGTTGGGCGACGGGGTGCAAGGCGACCACACGGACGGGCATATCGACAACCTGGCCTGTTTCGCCCGCCCCGGGGTCGTTCTTGCCCTCGCCTGTGCCGATGCCGCCGATCCGAACCACGCGCCCCTGGCCGACAATATCGCCCGGCTGCGCGCCGCGACCGATGGCAGGGGCCGCAAGCTGGAGGTGATCGAGATCGAGCAGCCCGGGCCGAAATGGGACTGGGACCAGCGGATTCCCGGCTCCTATATCAACTTCTATCTGCCCAATGGCGGGATCGTGATACCGTCCTTCGACGACCCCGCCGACGGGCCGGCGCGCGAGATCATCCAGGCCGCCTTCCCCGACCGCAAACTGGTTCAGATTCGCGCCACCGACATCACCCGCGGCGGCGGCGGCATCCACTGCATCACCCAGCAGCAGCCGGCGGTCTGACGACTCCTAGCCCGCCCCGCTCGGCCGAACCCCGTGCAGATAGTCGATGACCCGGATGGGGATCGCGACCTCGGCCAGCAGGCGGCGGGCGTCGCTTTCCGACCGGAGGGCCGGGCGCCAGATCGAGCCGGGTTCGAACAGATCGCGCTTGGTCGGCAGGGCGAGGCGGAAGATGCCTTCGGCGAAGGCCGCGCCCAAGGGCGGCTCCTCATGCGCCTCGGCCAGAGCGACAAGATTCGCGCGGAAGGCAGGGCTCATCAAGCGCCGCGCCTCGGCCGGATCGTCGCTATAGGTCTGGTAACGCGATTCGAAGGCCGGGTCGTCGAAGCCGACCTTCTGGATGCGGTCAGCGTCCCCCGCTTCGAACAGCCCCCCGATGGCGTCCGCGACCAGGCCTCTGTCGGCGCTGATCAGGGTCCGGCCGCCGAAGGGCACCGGCACCTGGACCTCGAACAGCAGGCCCTGGAAAACGTTGTGCTGGCGCCGTCCCGCGCGCGCGGAATGACGGGCGCGCAGCCGAGCCTCGACCATGCGGAAACTGGTGCCCCGGTGGCGCCCCTCGAACAGATCCTCGGTATGGCTTTCCTCATGGTCGGCGACCAATCCATGGGCGGCGAAGCGCCGCGAATCCACCGCGCCTTCGGGATCGCGTGCATAGCGCAGCCCGCCCAGGAAGCGGCAGACCGGTCCGACCAGCACCTCGCGCAGGGCATCGCGATGCGCCTTGCGCGGCCCGAAAACCCAACGCCAGCCCAGCGCGACGGCCGCTGCCAGAACGACGGCGGCCAGGGCCGCTATCGCCTCGACAGCTTGGAGCGATAGCCCCAGGATCGCGGCGACGACGAGGGCAATGGCGATGCCCCCGACGATCAGCGCCCGGGTCCGGATCGCGCGCTGGCGCCGCTTGCGCTCGACCTCCACCGTCTCGAGGCGAGGCGCGATCTCGGCCGCAAAGACGGCGGCGAATCCGTCCTCATGGGGCGATTTTTCGGTAATGCTCCCGTTCTTCGCCATGCCACCTCGCCCTTCGCCTCGAAACATCCCTATTCCACAGATGGGAAAGGAATGCTCTCGCCACACGCAAAGTCGGCAGGGTGCGGGCCCTGCTTAGGCCGCCGTGTTGCCGCCGTCGTTCACGACGATGGAGCCGGTCATGTAGCTGGATTCGTCGCTCGCCAGGAAGCGGATGGCGCGGGCCTGTTCGATTGGGTCCGAGATACGCCGCAGCGGGATCTTCTCCGCGATCGTGGCCAGGCCGCCCTCGACGTCGCCGAAGCGGCTCTTGGCGCCGCTTTCCAGCATCGGGGTGCGCACCTCGCCCGGGCAGAGGCAGTTCACCCTGATGCCGTCGGCGGCATGGTCCAGGGCGAGGGAGCGCGTGAAGTTCACCACCGCCCCCTTGCTCGTGCCGTAGGGAATATGGCCGCGCGCGCCCGCCACCCCCCATTCGGAGGAAATGTTGACGATGGACCCGCCCTCGCCCTGCGCCGTCATCTGCCGGATCGCGGCGCGGGAGAGGAAGAAGAGCGCATTGACGTTGATCGCCATCGCCTCTAGCCAATCGGCGTCGGTCGTGTCCAGAATGCCGGTGCGGTGGATCACCCCCGCATTGTTGACCAGGATATCGAGCCGGCCGAAACGCTCGACCGCCGCCGCGACCAGCCGGTCGCAGAAGGCGCTGTTCGTCGCATCGCCGGCCAGGAACGAAGCCTCGGCGCCGCCATCTCCCGCCGCCGCGCGCGCCGTCTCCAGGCTGGTCTTGCCGCGCGCCTCGTCGCGTCCGCTCATCATCACCTTCGCGCCGCTCTCCGCGAACAGTTTCGCCGTCGCCGCCCCGATCCCCGAGGTTGCCCCGGTCACGATGGCCACCTTGTTTTTCAAGGTCATCGGATTCTCCCCCTTTATCGGTTCTTAAAAATCACCGTCATAGCGAAATCCATCCTCGCAGGTCGTGCCACACCCCCACCTCACCCTCCCACGCCTTCGGCGCGGGCCCCTCGCTCTCCGCCCCCAGGTACGGAGAGGGGAACATGGCGTTCCCTATCTCTACTCCCTCTCCTCCCTCAGGAGAGGAGAGGGTCGGGGTGAGGCGGGGGGGTGGCACCGACCCGGAATACGCATCGGCCAAAGCCTCGCCCTACCCTGCCGTGGTGCCACCGTCGTTCGACAGCACCGCGCCGGTCATGTAGCTCGACTCATCGCTCGCCAGAAACCGGATCGCCCGGGCCTGTTCGATGGGTTCGGACACACGGCCGAGCGGCACATACCGGCCCAGATAGGTCATCCCCTCCTCCAGAGTGGCGAAACGCTTGTGGAGCGAGGTCTCGACCATCGGTGTCAAGGTCACGCCGGGGCACAGACAATTGGCGCGGATGCCCTCCGCCGCGTGATCCAGGGCCAGGGATCGGGTGAAGTTCAGCAACGCGCCCTTGGTCGTGCCATAGGCGATATGGCCGGTCGCCCCACTGACCCCCCAATCGGAAGAAACGTTGACGATCGATCCGCCCTCGCCCTGGTCGCGCATCCGGCGCACGGCCGCGCGGGTCAGATAGAAAACCGCGTCCAGATTGATCGCCATCGCCTCGCGCCACAACGCGTCGGATGCCTCGACCACGGTGGCGGGCGGATAAAGTCCGGCATTGTTGACCAGGATATCGAGGCGGCCGAAGCGTTCGACCGTCGCATCGACCAGACGGTCGCAGAACGCGCTCTCGACGATTTCGCCGGCCAGGAAGTCGATCTCGCCCGGCAGATCCCGTGCCTGCGCAGCGACCGCCGCGCCCCGCGCCTTGTTACGCCCGGTGATCATCACCTTTGCGCCGTCCCCAGCGAAGAGCAGGGCCGCCGCCTCGCCGATACCCGAAGTGCCGCCGGTGACGATCGCGGCCTTGCCGGCGAGGCTCACCCGGCCCGCCTTTCCCCGCGCTCCGGATAGAGCGATAGCAGCCCGGCACGCGAGGCCTCGCAGACGCCGCGCTCGGTGATCAACCCGGTGACCAGACGCGCCGGCGTGACGTCGAAGGCGTCGTTGCGGGCCGAACTCCCCTCGGGCAGCAGACGCACCCGCTCGATCCGGCCGTCCACCGTCCGCCCGGCGATCTCCGCGACCTCGGATTCGGCGCGCTGTTCGATGGGAATGGCCATGCCGTCCTCCAGCTCCCAATCGATGGTCGAATGGGGCAGGCCGACATAGAAAGGCAGGCCGTTGTCATGGGCGGCCAGGGCCTTGAGATAGGTGCCGATCTTGTTGCACACATCGCCCGCCGCCGTGGTCCGGTCGGTGCCGGTGATGACCATGTCCACCAGCCCGCGCTGCATCAGATGGCCGCCGGCATTGTCCACGATCACCGTATGGGGCACGCCGTGGCGGCCCAACTCCCAGGCGGTCAGGGCGGCGCCCTGGTTGCGCGGCCGGGTCTCGTCGACCCAGACATGGACCGGAATGCCCGCATCATGGGCCTTGTAGATCGGCGCCGTCGCGGTGCCCCAATCCACCGTCGCCAGCCAGCCGGCATTGCAATGGGTCAGGATATTGACCGCCTCGCCGCCCTTCCTCTCCGCGAGCGCCGCGATCAGGGGCAGGCCGTGATCGCCGATCGCCGCGCAGGTCGCCACGCTGTCCTCGCAGATCGTCGCCGCCTCGGCGAGGGCCGCCTCGGCCCGCGCGCCCGGCGGCAGGTCGCGCAGGGCATCCCTCACCCGGCGCAGCCCCCAGCGCAGATCGACCGCCGTCGGGCGGGTCGCATAGAGCAGATCGTACGCGACCGAAAGATTTCCGTCCGAGGCATCCGTGGCCATGGCGAGGGCGAGACCGTAGGCACCGGTGGCCCCGATCAGGGGCGCCCCGCGCACCCACATGTCGCGGATGGCTGTCGCCGCGTCCTCAACCGTTTCCAGCCGCGCGGTCTCGAAGGCATGGGGCAGTTTGGTCTGATCGATGATCTCGACAGCCCGCCCGTCGCGGGTCGGCCAGATGGTGCGGTAGTGCCGTTCGCCCACTTTCATGGGTCGAGCCTAGCCCCCTTACACGTGTCCATCAATTCGGACCCTTCCATGCATGCAGGGCGCTTGTCCATGCATGCAGAGCGCTTGACGCCCGCGGCGCAGTTGGGTCGGAATGCGCTCCGCGAACAAGAACCGTCTTCAATCCGGCGCTCGAAGGGAAAGCCCGCCATTCCGGACACTGAAATACTGCTGCTGATCGCGGCCGCCTTTCTCATGGGCGGTGTGGTCAAGGGCACGGTCGGCATCGGCCTGCCGACGGTCTCGCTCGCCCTGATGATCAGCTTCATGCCCCTGCGTGACGCGGTTGCGGTGATGGCCATTCCGGCGGTCGCCGCGAATTTCTTTCAGGGCGTCCAGGGCGGGGCCTTCTGGTCGTTGTTGCGCCAGCATTGGGCGTTGTTCGCCGGCGCCTTCGCGGGCATCTGGATCGGCACCATGGCGCTCTATGGCATCGACCAGCATTTCCTGATCGGCACCCTCGGCGTCCTGCTCTGCTGCTATACCGGGTGGAGCCTCGCGACCGTGCCGATCCGGGTGCCGCACAGCACGATCCCCTGGCTCGGCCCGTTGACCGGCGTCTCGACCGGGATCGTGACGGGAGCGACCGGCAATCTCGCCCTGCCGCTGACGTTCTATCTGACCGGTTTGCAACTGCCCAAGAACCGGTTGGTACAACTGACGGGCATGGTCGCCGTCGCCTTGACCGGCGGTCTGGCTCTGGCCGCGACCGGCAAGGCGCAATATGGCGGTCCGCTCCTGCCGATCTCGCTGGCGGCTATCGTTCCGTCTTTCGCCGGTATGTGGGCCGGCCAGCACCTGCGCCATCGCCTCAGCGAGGAACGCTTCCGCCGCTGGATGCTCGTGTTCCTGTTCCTGCTGGGCTTGAACCTGATTCGAAAGGGCGTGTTTTAGGACGGCAGGCGCCACACCGCCTTGTTCGGCGATCAGATCGAGGGCGCGGTCAGAATAATACGGTCGGTCACACTCGCCATTTACGTCATGCATGGCCTGTCGAGAGCATCCGCCCAGGAGTAGCGCTTTCGTTTTCAAACGAAAATTAAAAAGTGCGATGGTTTAAAAAGCGAATACCCTCTATTATGTAGGAATTATCAGGTCAGCCAATCTCTGTTGCCACGGGCCGATATCGGTCGCGACGGGCGCAGCTGGCCAAATCCTCGTTCATCAACGAAACACCGAGCCTATGACCTCTTCTGATCGTTACAGCATTCCTCGCTCCGAATGGCCGACCATCCTGGAGCGCAGGGAAAACGGCGAAACCTATGCCGCCATCGCGGCGGATTACGGGGTTTCCGGACCGACAGTGCGCAATATTCTGCTGCGCGCCTTGGGAGAGGCGGAGGACGCCAAGACCTCGGGCCCGGCCGAAGCGCCCAACCGGGCCGAAAGCGTGGCCGAGGTCGTGAAAGCCGAGCCGAAACCGGTATCGCGCCTGTCCCTGGCCTCGGTTTCCGCGCGCGAAGAGGCATCGTCCGCAAGAGCAGAAACCGCGCGTGCAGAGGCTGCCGCGGCGCCGGAACCGGAAAGCCCGGCCCCGGTGAAGAGAACCGCCAAGGGCGGGCACAGCCCGCTCGCAGCACGGCTGGCCGAAGTGGCGGAGGACTGCGCAGCGGCCCTCGACAGCGCCGCACGCGACGGGCTGGACGAAGAGGCCAAGGAAGCCATCAAGCGCAGCCTGCACGAGGTGCGCCGCGCGGCAGCCGCAATCGATATCGCGCTCGGCCAGGGCGACGTCTCGCAGGAACCGGCGCAAAAGCGCAAGGCCGAGCCGATGGCGGCCCTGCCGCC
>JAQCGR010000189.1 GCA_027619995.1 Pseudomonadota bacterium
GGGGCGGGCCTTCACGCGGATCGAGGCGGAGCTCGGCGCGGTCGATCTTTGCGTGCTGTGCGCCGGGACACATGCGCCGGTCGATGGCAAGGATCTGGATACTTCGGTTTTCCGGCGCCTTGTCGAAGTGAACCTCATGGGCGTCGTCCATGCCCTGGGCGTGGTTCTGCCTGCCATGCTGTCGCGCAAGGCCGGCCATCTCGTGGTCGTTTCCTCCGTCGCCGGATATCGAGGCCTGCCGACCGCGGCGGCCTACGGCGCCACCAAGGCGGGCTTGATCAACATGTGCGAGTCGTTGGCCTTCGATCTCGAGGGCACCGGCGTTCGTCTGCAACTCGTCGACCCGGGCTTCGTCGATACGCCGCTTGCCCGGCGCAATCCTTTTCCGATGCCTTTCCTGATGAAATCCGAGGATGCGGCGGCCCGTATAAGGCGGGGATTGGCCTCCAACCGCTTCGAGATCACGTTCCCGCGCCGCTTCACGTTCTGGCTCAAGGTTCTCCGTCTTCTGCCCTACGCCCTCTATTTTCCGCTCATTCGACGGTTCACCGGGGCATGAGTCCGGGATTCGCGGACGTCTGCGCCGGCTATGGGACGGTCCTGGAAGCCCTCTCGCTTGAGACTCTCGGCTCGCTGCGCGAACGCCTATCGGCGGATGTTTGTTTTCGCGATCCGTTTACGGATATTCGCGGTATCGAACCGGTCGTCGGGGTGTTCGAGCGGCTCTTCGAAACCTGCGGCGATATTTCGTTCCGCATTCGCAGCACCGCTCCGGCGGAGCCCGTTTGCTTCTACGCCTGGACGATGGATTTCACGTTTCGCGGGCGCCGTTTTTCGATCGATGGCGTAAGTGAGGTGGCATTCGACGAGGCCGGGAAAGTCCGCTCGCATATCGATCATTGGGACGCGGCCGGTGGGCTTTACGAACGCCTGCCCCTGATCGGGACCGTCCTGCGACATCTCCGTCGGCGGCTTGGCGGTCATCGCTGATCCGTCGTGCGCGCCGTTCCCATCAGGTTGGCGGGGCCTCCGCATCCGGCTTCCGGAAGAACAAGGTGACCCGTCCGACGTTCAGACCGAACTTGCTGACCTCGGCGACATTGATCAGCACATCGCCGTCTTGCAGCACCATCAGATCCTCGAATCGCATGGTCCATTCGCTGCCTCCGATGGACATGCGCAAGTCGTACTCCCAACCCAGGGCGCGGCCGTAGGCCCGGCCCGTCGCCTTGCCGACCACGTCGTCCGCTTCGCCCTCGTAGCTGTGGTCGTCCAGTTTGCGGATGCGCCATATCCGTCGGTCGAGGGTGCCGTCGTCATAGACGAAGCGTTCGTCCAAGGTGAGAAGCTCGTCATCCCATTGGCCGTCGATCGTGACATGGAAGGTCCGCCGCACCGTCCCGAAGCGGTCCTGGAACATGCCCCAGGCCTCGGTGCGCCCGGCGAAATACCGTTCCGGTTTGAACTCAGGCGTCGTGCCGGCGAACTTCGTCACGTCCATCGAACTACACCCCACGAGTAGGATTGAAAGGAACAGCAGCGGAAGACCGGCCGCTCGGAACATCAAGAATCCTTTCGGAATGGAGATACTTGGGTGGCCTGGCCGTGCCGCAGGACAAGGAGACGAAGCCGGTTTTGTTCGGCCTCGTCGATCGGAAAGCGCCAGACGATTCGGATCGCAGCGAGCTTGAAAAGGACGGGCGCCAAGCCGTACAGCCCGGCCAGGCCGAGCAGAGCGAGCGAATCGTTCTCTCCCTTGGCCGAAAAGCCGATCGCATCGAGCAAGGGAAAGGCGATGCCGATGGAGATGGCCAGGGAGAGTTTGGTGGCCATGCCGGAAATCGCGAAAAGCAGGCTGCTGCGGTCGCGCCCACTGACCGCCGCGTCGTGATCGACGATGTCCGCTTGTATCGCGGCCGGAAAAATCAGATCGGCGCCCAGACCGAGGCCGGTCAGCACGCAGATCGCGAGGAAGGCGGTTTCGTCCCCCGGACCGAGGAACAGGGCGGTGGGAAAGATCAAGGCGGCCCACGCCATGGACGCCGCCCAGGCGCGGTGCTTGCCGATCGCGCGGCTCAGGCGCAGCCAGATGGGCATGCCGACGATCCCGGACGCGAAATAGGCGAGCAGCAACCCGCCGGCGGCCGCCGGCGCCTCGAGCACCTGGCCGACGAAAAGCAGGAACAGGGTCGCGGGCAGTCCGTTGGCGATGCCGTTCAGCACATTGGCGCCGATTACGGCGCGCAAGGGCCTGTTGTTCGCGAGGAGGCGAGCGCCCTTGCGCCAAGAAAGCGGTTGCCAGACACGCCGCGGCGGCTCCGGCACGCGCCAGAGAAGGAGGGCCAGCGAAACCGGCAAGGCGACGACGATCACGAGGCCGAGATCGTGCAGTGTGGCGGCGAGATCGTCGGCGCCGTAGCCGAGCGCGGAGGGCAGGCCGGCGGCGAGAAGGGTGCCCAGAATGACGGTCGCCTCGCGCATCCCGGCGACACGGCTGCGCCCGTGGTAGTCGTCGGAAAGATCGGCACCCCAGGCCCGCAAGGGAATGATGATCGCGGTCCATCCGGTCGCGCTCACCAGCATCCAGAGGCCCACCTCGATCGCGCCCATGTCGGGATCGGGGGAGAACAGGTTCCACATGCCGAGCAGAACCAGCGGCAGGCCGGCGATGATCCAGGGGCGGCGACGACCGATTGGCGTGCGCAGACTGTCGCTGAACTGCCCGACAATCGGGTCGGTCACGAAATCCCACAAACGGCCGAGCAGCAGGACCGCGCCGACGACGGTCAGGGGCAGCCCGAGCTCCGACGCGAGAAAGGAGGGCAGGTAGACATAGACCGCCATCGCCAGGGTGGCCAAGGGCAGGGCCGGCAATGCGTAGGCGACGAGCGTCGCCAAGGGGATGCCAGTCTCGGACCGGCTCGGCTCGGCCATTCCGTCAGGTTCGGGTTAGCAGAATTTGGCGCAGATCGACCGCGCCGCTGCGGAACCCGCCTTCGCAATAGGCCAGGTAAAAATGCCAAAGCCGCCGGAAACGCGCATCGAAGCCCATGCCTCGAATGTCGGGCCAAGCGGCGTCGAAACGCGCGGACCAGCGCGCCAGCGTTTCGGCATAGTGGAGACCGAAACCGTCGTCCCGCACCGTTTCGAGACCGGCCCGTCCCGCCCGGTCTGCGAGGACGGTTCGCGTCGGCAGCATGCCGCCCGGGAAAATCCGGGATTGGATGAAGTCCGGGTTTCGGCGATAGCGCGCGAAACGGTTGTCGGCGATTGTGATCGCCTGCAGCGCGGCCCGGCCGCCTGGGCGCAAACGGCCATGAATCGTGCGGAAATAGCGCGACCAATATCGTTCGCCGACGGCCTCGATCATTTCGATCGAGGCGATCGCGTCGAAACGTCCTCCAACGTCCCGATAGTCACAAAGGCGGATCGCCACCCGATCGCTCAAGCCGAGTTCGGCCATGCGACGCGAGGCATAGGCGTGCTGGGCGGGCGAAACCGTAATCGCGGTGACCCTCAGGTCGCGTTCCCGCGCCGCGATCTCTGCGAAGCCGCCCCAACCGCAGCCGATCTCGAGGATATGGTCGCCCGGCCGGGGGGCGATCAGGTCGAGCAGGCGTCGATATTTCACCCGTTGCGCTTCGGCCAAGTCCGTGGTGCCGAGAAACAAAGCCGAGGAATAGCTCATCGTCGGATCGAGCCAGGCCTCGTAGAATGCGTTGCCCAGGTCGTAATGTGCGGCGATATTGCGCCGGCTTCCGGCACGGGTGTTGGTCCGGGCGTCGTGGCGCAGGCGCCTGACCGCGCCGAGCAGCGGAAGGGCGAGCGCACCCGATCGGGAACTGTTCAAATTGCGGGCGGCGAACTCGGCGACCGCCGCCAGATCGTTGCTGTCCCAGTCTCCGTCGACATAGGCGTCGGCAAAGCCGATCGGCCCGGCGAGGGCAAGGCGCGAAAACGCGCGCGGGCGATGGATGCGGATCGCCGCGGACGGACCGGGAACACCGGACTCATACTTTGCATCTCTGCTGTTCGGCCAAAGCACCGACAACGATCCGCAGCGCATCCAACGCCGGATCAGGCTGTCGATCGCCGTTTCGAAGCACGAGGGCGAGGCGGCTTCCGAGGCGGGCGTCTGGTTGGAAGCGAAGGTCGTTTCGATGGTCATGCGGAGCCGGTCGTCAGGGGCGGGAGATGATCGTGGAAAGCAGGCCGGTAGGGTCTTCATCTTTGGATACGGACGGAACGCGCGATCGGATCACGCGCTCTGCTCGGGCGCGGCGTCGATGGCCCCGCGGCCGGTTGCCGACTCGCGCCGTGGCGCCGACGGTTTGCGGAAGAGGGGCGCACCGCGCCGCCAAAGACGCAGCGCTTCGATATGGATGCGGCCGATCACCTTGACCGTCATGAAGGGGGTGGACCAAATCCACCCAAGCCACGTGCTCATTATTGAGGCCGTCTCCGTAACTCGCACCGACCGGTCAAGCCGCTTCAGTGGCCGACATCACACCTGTCTTCGGCCGATCAGGCGGCCGGCGCCTCCGTTGTCTCCGAACGTCTCCCGCCCCGGTGACGGGACTGCTTATCGTTCACGACAAGAGCCGGCGTACCAGCTCGTAGACCGCCCAGCCGAAGCCGATGCAAGCGGCGAGAATAAGCAGCAAGACCAGTACGCCCAGCAAGGTGTCGAGCATCGATCACCGATCCTAATTGCGATCCTTCCACGTCGGTATCGACGACGACGATCTGCGCATCGATCTGATGGGTCAGGTCTCCTACTTCCTGCCCCATCTGCTGGCACTCAGCACCTCGTCGCCATTCTGGCGCGGGCGGGAGACCGGATTGAAATCCTATCGGATAGCAATCTGGGACGAATTGCCGCGCACCGGTCTGCCCGAACATTTCGATTCCTACGGCGAGTACTGGTCGATTTCGGGCGGGGCCAGGTTGTGCCCTATGCCGAACTGCTCGCCGAATTGCTCGACTATATAGAGGAAGATGCGGATGCCCTGGGCTGCATGAACGAAGTTCAGCATGCCCGCACGATCCTGGCGCGCGGCACCAGCGCGCATCGCCAGATTGATCTGTACCGCCGCGCCATCGAAGCCGGTGCAACCGGTCAGGACGCCCTCGTGGACGTGGTCCAGGCCCTCATCGCCGACACCGTCGCCGATCTGTGACCGTCGCGCCGGCGATAGCCGGACGATCTACCGCCCGCTGGCCTATGCCTGGGCCGGAATAGAAATAGGGGAGGCCCGAAGGCCTCCCCCTGGTCCGACCGCTGGCATGGTCGAAGCCCGACCCTAATGGATCTTCTTCGGATTGACGCCGAGCTCATAGGTATCCGGATCGGCATTCGTGTATTCATACACGGCGTGCTTGAAGGCGCCGCAACCACCAGTCGGGGTACAGGTCAAGGTGCCGCTGATGCCGACATAGTCCTTGGTGGCGAACATCGCATCGCGCAACGCCTTGCGACCGATATAAAGCGTGCCGTCATCGCCCTTCACGGCGACCTTCTCGATCGCCGCCATGGCAATCATGGCCGCGTCATAGGCATTGGCATGGAACCCGCCGATCGGCGCCTCACCGAACTTCTCCTTATAAGCCGCGACGAAGGTCGGATAGTTCTTGCCGCGCGCCTCCTCAGAAACATCGGGATAGGTGAAACGGAAGCCGACGATGGCTTCGCCGGTGGCCGAGATCATGTCACGCGACAGGAGCGCGCTGCTGCCGATGAGATGCGTGTTCTCCAGGCCGGAGATCTCCTTGGCCTGGCGGGTGATCTGGGCCGCCGCCTGGACGAAGACCGGATAGTAGATCGCGCAGGGCTTCGTCGTGGCAATGCGGGTCAGGACCGGGCGCATATCGACATCGGTCGGCGCCACCGCCTCGGTCTCGACGATCTTGCCGCCCTCGGCCACGAAGCTCTCCCCCGTGAACTTGGCGAGCTGCTGGGCATAGGGACTGCCGTCATGAATGGTGGCGATGGTATCGCAGCCGAGGCCGTTCTTGAGCCACTTGCCGTCGTCGGCGCCCTGCATGTGATCGTTGAAGATAGTCGTCATATAGCCGTCGTAACCGGCGGCCCGATCAGATGCGACGAGCGAATAGGCGCTGGTCGAAGTGCCGATGGACGGGATGCCGGCCTTCCAGAGGATCGGTGCGCCAGGCGTCGCGGCGCTGGAGCAGGACGGCCCTAGAGCCAATACCATCTGCTGATTGGCCGCCAACTTGGTGGCCGCGTTCTGGCCGCCCTCGGCGTTGCAGGCCGAATCCTCGGGCAGGAAGCGGATGGGATGGCCCAGAACCTTGTTGTCCATCTCGTCGAAGGCGATTTCGACCGCACGACGCTGGTCGACGCCAAGAGCCGCGTCGGGGCCGGACTGGACCCACCAGCCGCCAATGACGATCGGCTGCCCTTCCTGGATCTTCACGACGCCGACCGGATCCTCGATCGGCTGCGCCACGGCACCCGTCGCAAATGTCGCAACCAACGCAGCCGACGACAGCACCATCAAAGCTTTCATGTAGTGTCTCCTCCCAAAGAATGCGGTTTGAAGTGGCACTCTCGCCGGAACATGCAGCCCTTTGCAACTCAAATCGGAGGGTCGAGGTCGATCCGCAGATCGGATTGTCAAAACCGCGCGCGAGACCGGAAAAATTGCCGGAAATTGATCTGCCCCCTTCAGAGTGGTCCAAAAGTTAATTTAGACTGGACCCTGAAGGAGAAGAGAAATGG
>JAQCGR010000004.1 GCA_027619995.1 Pseudomonadota bacterium
GAGCCTCTGATCGAGGCCGCCGGCGCGCGCGACCTGATCCGTGACTGCGGCTCGATCGAAGTTTTGAAACCAAGGAGGCCTTCGACGGCGCGCGCTGGGGAATCGAGCTGCGCCAGAAGCACGGCGCCCCGCTCGATGTAATCGGGCCCGAGCAGATCCGCCAGATCGAACCGTCCCTGGCGCCGATCTTCGCCGGCGGCATCCACCGCACCGATGCCGACCGCATCATCAACCCCCTGCGCCTGAGCCAGGCGATCGCCGAATTGATCCTGCGCGAGGGCGGCGAGATCAAGCGGGTGGCGGCCAGGGCGATCCGGCGAGGGGCCGGGGCGGGCGGCACGGTCGTGACCGAGGCCGGCGAAATCAAGGCCGATCTGATCGTGGTCTCGGCTGGGGCTTGGTCGAAGAAATTCGCCGCCGACGCGGGCGCGCGGGTGCCGCTGGATACCGAACGGGGTTATCACGTCCTGCTGCCGAATCCGGGCGTCGAGGTTCGCATTCCCGTGAAATCGAACGAGGGCGGCTTCTACCTCACGCCGATGGAACTGGGCCTGCGCATTGCGGGCACGGACGAGTTGGCCGGGGTCGATGCGCCGCCCAACTACAAGCGGATCGATCCCATGCTGCGCCGGGCCAAGCGCATGGTGCCGGACCTGAACACCGAAGGCGGCGAGCCTTGGATGGGCCGGCGGCCGTCCCTGCCCGATTCGATGCCGGTGATCTCGCCCGTGCGCGGCTCGCCCGGCATCTATCTGGCCTTCGGTCACGGCCATTACGGCCTGACCTTGGCGGCGGTGACTGGGAAGGCTGTCGCCGACATGGTCGCCGGACGGCCGACGGATATGCCTATGGCGCCGTTCAGCGCCGACCGATTCTAGACGCCGCGTCTAGCGCGAGAGGCCGAGCATCCGCCGAATCTGGCCGAGTCGGTCGGGCGCGGGGACAAGGCGGGGGAAGAAGACGGCGTAGACCAGCAGGGGCACCAGCACGCCGATATAGGCGCCAACCAGCACGTCGCTCAGGAAGTGGACGTTGATCGCGACCCGGCTGGCCCCGACCAGGATGGCGACGAGAATCATCACCAGTCCGATTCGCGGCTTGAGCAGCAGCAGGATCGTCGTGACCGTCCAGATCACCTGGGTATGCCCGGAGGGCAGGCTGATCGATTTCGGCAGGAAGGCGAGCGGGGCCAGGCCGTAAACGCCGTCGGTGAGCAGCATTGAGGGCCGGAAACGGCCCAATGTGTGCTTTAGGATGGTGACCACCGCGCCGGAGGCGAGCAGGGCCGTGAGGGCGAAGCCGCCATAGGCGGAAATTCGTCCGTACCGTTCGACCGTGGCGGGTTCCGGGCTTTGCGCGGCGAGCCAGCGGAAACCGAGCCAGAACAAGGCGCTGGCGGCGATATAGACGGTTCCGTTGCCGATTTCGGTTATCGCGTGGAAGAACGCGGCCAGATTCGGGTCGATATGTTCGGCGAGGTAGAGGCTGACCGGACGATCCACGAACAGGATCAGGAGGGTCGCGATGAGAACGACGCCGAGTCCAATGCCGAGCATCGGGCTCGCGATCAGGGCGTCCGTTATTCGTTTCAGGCCGAAGCGCCCGGACCTCTGTTCCGTCTCGAATGCCACCGCCGCTCCGTCTCCCGCAGGTCCTGATTTGCCCGGCGATTGCCGACCCTGGTTGGCATAGCCGATAGCGCGCGGTTTTTGAAGGCACTCCTGCGCTGCCCATCGGCTCTCACGCAGCCACTTTCCGAGGGTAAAGAGCGGTTTCGCCATCCTCGATTCGAGCAATGGCTTGCCAGGGTCGTACTTCACACGGATCATGCCGACGACAACCGCATCCGATCCGAGAGCGTATGATGGGCGATATGGAGAGCAAGCCGCGCCGGCTTCTTCCGGGCGACCCGGCGCCGTGGTTCATCGCACCGACGGAACACAATCCCAATTTTCATTTCCACACCGTCGGGGGCCGCTATCTGGTCCTCGCCTTTATCGGTTCGGCCGCGCGCGATCCGGGCCAGGCCGCGCTCGCCGGTCTGCTCAAACACCGTGCCCTGTTCGATGACAACCAAGTGAGCCTGTTCGTCGTCTCGGTCGATCCGGAGGACGAGGCGGCAGGCCGCTTGAAGACGATTGCGCCCGGGATTCGCTGTTTTCGCGATTTCGACCGGGCGGTCAGCCGGCTCTACGGTGCGGTCGGCGAGGACGGGGGCGACTAACGCCATTCGATCTTCGTCATCGATCCGGGCCTGCGGGTGGTGGGCGTCTTCGCCCTGGCCGAGCCGAAGGGGGTCGGCGACAGGGTCGCGGCGTTTCTCGCCGGCCTTCCGGCCCTGCCCGCGCCGGTCCCCGCCGCCTATCAGGCCCCGATCCTCATCGTGCCGAATGTCTTCGAACCGGCTTTCTGCGACCGTCTGATCGAGTTCTACAACGCCGAAGGCGGGGTGGATTCCGGGTTCATGCGCGAACGCGATGGCCGGACCGTGGCGGTGATCGACTATGCCCACAAGCGCCGGTCCGATCATGTCCTGCAGGACCCCCAGATTTGCGAGCAGGCGCGGGCGCGGATTCACCGGCGGCTGGCGCCGGAGGTGAAGAAGGCCTTTCAATTCGAGGCCACGCGGATGGAGCGCTATATCGTCGCCTGCTACGACGCCTCGACGGGCGGCTATTTCAACGCCCATCGCGACAACACGACCAGTGGCACGGCCCATCGCCGGTTTGCGGTGACCTTCAACCTGAACGCGGGGGAACACGAAGGGGGCGAGCTGCGATTTCCGGAATTTGGCACGCGAACTTATGTTCCGCCGACCGGGGCTGCCCTGGTCTTCTCCTGCTCGCTGATGCACGAGGTGCTGCCGATCCGCAAGGGCCGGCGCTTCGCCTTTCTGCCTTTTCTCTACGACGATGCGGCGGCGCGCATTCGCGAGGCGAACAACGCCTATCTGAGCGAAGAGGTCGAAAAATACCGCGATAAGGCCTGATCGAAAAATGAATCGGGGCGAATAGACGCCAAAGTCGTCGCAAGCCGCGAACGCCCTATGTAGTATGAGTGCACAAAGCCGGAAGGGCGCCCCGGATTGCGAAACGAGGGCAGAATCGAGATCGACTCTTCGAGCGGGCATCGCGCCCCGCCCGGCTCGGCTATGCGGCTGACGGCGTCGATTCGTCGTGTGTTCCTGGCCGCCATCCTGCTTCTGGCAATTCCGTCCGCCGCATCCGTCTCCCTGTCACAGGGCGTCGCGTTTTTTAGGATCGGGGCGGGCTCGGCCGACAGCACCTATTTCGCGATCGGCGGCCTGCTCGCCAATGCGATCAGCAATCCGCCTGGATCGCGGGCCTGCGAGGACGGCGGCAGCTGCGGCGTTCCGGGGTTGATCGCGGTCGCCCAATCGACCGACGGCGCGGTCTTCAATGTCGAGGCGATCGGCAAGGGCGATCTCGAATCGGGGCTGGCCCAGGCCGATATCGCCTATTGGGCCTTCAACGGTTTTGGGACATTCGCAGAACAGGGCCAGATCGACGAGTTGAGCGCGATCGCAAGCCTCTACCCCGAATCGATCCATATCGTCGTGCGCGCCGATTCCGACATCACCGATATCGGCCAGCTACGGGGCCGCAAGGTTTCCCTAGGCCCGGTTCAATCGGGCTCCTTCGTCGACTCTCAGATCATCCTCGAGGCCTATGGCCTGAGCCTGGAGGATATCGATGTTGATTTGCTGATGCCCGGCACCGCTATCGACAAGCTGCGCACCGGGGAGGTTGACGCGGTTTTCCTCGTCGCAGGCTATCCGGTGCGCGCGTTGAGTGAGTTCGCCAAAGACTTCAGGTTGCGCCTGTTGCCGATCGACGGCGAAACCGCCGAGAGGCTGGTCACGGAAAATCCCTTCTTTTCCAGGGATTCCATTTCCGCCGATGTCTACAAGACGGATAAAGACGTCGAAACCCTGAATGTCCGCGCCCTTTGGATCGCCTCGGCGAAGCTCGACGACGAGCTGGTCTACGGCATCACCCGCGCGTTATGGCATACGCGAAACCGAAAGCTTTTGGACAATGCCCATCCGGACGGCTTGGGCATCCAGCTCGAAACCGCCTTGGTCGGCCTCACCATTCCGCTCCATCCGGGGGCCGAGCGCTACTATCGCGAGGCGGGGCTGCTGCGTGGCGGCGCCCAGGACGGGGCCGGGGACGAAATGATGCCGCCACAGGATGGCGAGGCCGAAACAATGCCGCCACAAGATGGCGAGATCGTCCCGAGCGAAAACTAGAACCGCCGGGTCGATACAGTCGCGCTAGATTTCCTCGCGCGGAATGATCCAGGGTTCGTTCCGCGCTTCCGAAAGCCATTCGCCGTAGGCCGGATGGGCCGCGATCGCCGCGCAATAGGCCGCCGAAGCCTCGTCGAGATCGACCTTGTAGGTGGCAAAACGAGCCGCGATCGGGGCATACATCGCATCGGCCGCGGTGAAATTGCCGAACAGATACGGCCCCTCGCCGCCATGCGCCTCGCGGCAGCTTCGCCAGATCGCGGCGATCCGGTTGATTTCGCCCTGCACGCCGTCGCCCTTGCCCTTGCCGGGGAGAGAGGCGCGGATGTTGAAGGGCATGGCGGTGCGCAGGGTGGCGAATCCGGAATGCATCTCCGCCGAGACCGCGCGCGCCATTGCCCGCGCGCCGCGCTCTGCCGGCCAGAGGCCCGCCTCGGGAAACAGCTCGGCCAGGTATTCGCAGATCGCGAGGGAATCCCAGACCGTGCGTTCGCCATGCTCAAGCGCGGGCACTCGGCCCGAGGGCGAGTGGCGCAGGATCGCGTCGCGTGTGCCCTTCTCGTCGAGGGGAATGACTTCCTCCTCGAATTCCGCCCCGGTCGCCTTCAGGGCCAACCAGGCCCGGAACGACCATGACGAATAGTTCTTGTTGCCAATAATGATCTTGAAGTCGGCCATGCCGATCTCCGACAGCGCATCGGGACCGCCATTGGACGGGAAGCGCCTGTTCGATGCAAGAGTGGCCGTATCGATGGCCGTATCGATGGCGGGAAGGCTTTGAAACACCAGCCTTAACCGTCATGCTGTGCCGGCTCGGAACGACAGGAGAGAACGACGTGCGCGATATTTTTCAGGCTCGGGCGACGGCCAAGACGGTTCCCGTCCTGCCTGTCGTCGAGGCCCAGTTGAAGACCTGGGCCGCCAAGCAGCCCGCCAAAATCCGTCGCTGGATCGAAAGCGCGGATTTCACGGCGGCGCCGCACCGTCTGTGTCCTGTTCCGGACGGGGATGGCGGGTTGGCCTGCGTGCTGCTGGGGGTCGACCCGGAAGACCCCATCAGCCGCTATTCCAGCCTGCCCGACACGCTGCCGCCGGGCAACTACCGCATCGAGAGCAAGATGTCTGCCGAGGAGGCGACGCGTGCGGCGATCGGCTTCGGCATGGGCGCCTATCGCTTTACCCGCTACCGCAAGGACGACAGGCCGGCGCGCAAGCTGGTCTGGCCGGCGGGCGCCGACCGGGCCCATGTCCAGCGCACCTTGGAGGCCACATTCCTGGCGCGCGACATGATCAATACCCCGGCCAACGACATGGGACCGGTCGCCTTGGCGGCTGAAGGCCGCAAGCTGGCGCGGCGCCACGGCGCGAAATGCACGATCCTGGTTGGTGATGCCCTGCTTAAGAAGAACTACCCGACGATTCACATGGTCGGGCGGGCGAGCGAACAGGCGCCGCGCCTGGTCGATATTGTCTGGGGCAAGCCTGGCGATCCCAAGGTCACCCTGGTCGGCAAGGGAGTTTGTTTCGACACCGGCGGACTCGATCTGAAGAACGCCGCGGGCATGCGCCTGATGAAGAAGGATATGGGCGGTGCGGCCCATGTCCTCGGCCTCGCCCATATGATCATGGACGCGAAGCTGCCAGTGCGTTTGCGCGTGCTGATCCCGGCGGTCGAGAACAGCGTTTCGGCCAATGCGTTTCGGCCCAGCGATATCGTGCGTACGCGCAAGGGCCTGACCGTCGAAATCGGCAATACCGATGCCGAGGGGCGGCTGGTCCTGTGCGACGCCCTAGCCGAGGCGGACAGCGAGAATCCCGGGCTGATCGTCGATTTCGCCACCCTTACCGGGGCCGCCCGGGTCGCCCTGGGCCCTGACCTGCCGGCCATGTTCACCAATGACGACCGCGCGGCGCAGGAGCTGATTCGCGCCAGTTTCGCAGAATACGACCCCCTGTGGTGGATGCCCCTCTGGCACCCCTATAGCCGGATGCTCTCGTCGCGTGTCGCGGATCTCAACAACGTCTCCGAGGGCGGCCAAGGCGGGGCAATCACCGCGGCCCTCTTTCTCAACCGCTTCGTCGGCGCGAAAACCCCATGGGTCCATATCGACGTGATGGGTTGGAACGCGGGTTCGTCTCCCGGCCGTCCTTCGGGCGGCGAAGCGATGGGCATGCGCGCGGTCTATCGGATGATCGCCGAGGGCTTCGTGAAGAAGCCGGCGGCCAAGGGCAAGGCAGGCGCGAAGAAGAAGGCCTAGCGCCGGGCCGGGCCGGGTTTAGTACCCGGTCTCGGGATCGACGATATTGAGCAGATCGCGGCCGTCACGGGCGCGGATGATGTTCTCGGCGACCTGGGCGGCGGCGGTGCGCGGGTTCGGATCGCCCGCGATATGCGGGGTAACCTCGACCTTGGGATGCGCCCAATAGGGGTGCCCGGCGGGCAGCGGCTCGTCATGGAAGACATCCAGGGCCGCGCCCGCGATATGGCCCGAATCGAGGGCCGCGATCAGATCCGCATCGACGACCTGCCGGCCCCGGCCGACATTGATCAGATAGCTGCCCTCGGCCATGTCCGCGAGGATCTTCGCGTCGAAGAAATTTTCAGTCTGCGGGGTCAGGGGCAGGGCGCAGACGAGGATCGCGCTTTCCGCGACGATCCGCCGCAAACCGTCTTCGGCGCATAGGGATTCGACGCCGGGAATCGATTTCGGCGAGCGGCTCCAGCCGAGCACCGGGAAACCCAGGGCGGCGATCTTGGCGGCCGCGTCGCCGCCGATCTCGCCGATGCCCAACACGCCGACGGTGCGCAGGGCGGCCTCGCAGCGGCCGTGCTTGGCCCAGCGATGCTCGCGCGCCGTGGCCTCGTAGAGCGGCATCTTCCGGTGATAGCGCAGGGTGAAATACAGGATGTATTCGCTGAGCTGGGCGATCAGGTCGCGATCGACGATGCGGCAGACCGGCACGTCGGGCAGGTCGGGATCGGCGAAGATATGATCGACCCCGGCGGCCAGGGACAGGATGACCTTAAGATTGGGGTAGCGGGCGAGATCGCCGGGCTCCGGCTTCCAGGCCAGGGCGTAGTCGATCTCCTCGACATTCCCGATATCGGGCCAGACCCGCAGTTCCAGATCCGGCACGAATTCGCGCAGGCGTTCGAGCCAAGCCTTGGGATCGTCGAAAGTGCTCTTGAACAGCAGGGTGGGCATGGTCAGTAACCGAGTGCGCGGTCGACGAGGTGGAGCATGGGCTGGCCCGCCAGCGCCCGGCGAATATTGTCGACGAAGAGCGGAACGGAGGTGTGCTCGGCCGAGATGCCCGCCACATGGGGGGTCATCACCACCTTGGGATGGCGCCAGAGCGGGCTGTCCTTCGGCAGGGGCTCGGGCAGGAAGACGTCGAGGGTGGCGCCCGCCAGATGCCCCGAATCGAGAGCGGCGATCAGGTCATCCGTCACGATATGATCGCCCCGCGCGGCATTGATCACGGCCGCGCCCTCGGGCATGGCGGCAAAGGCGCGGGCATCCAATACGCCCTCGGTCTCGGGGGTGCGGGGCAGCAGGCAGACCAGGATATCGGTGCGTGCGAGAAAGGGCTCCAGGCCGTCTTCGCCATGGAAGGATTCAATGCCGGGCATATCCTTGGGCGTGCGGCTCCAACCGGCCACGGGAAAGCCGAAACCGGCGATCAGCTTGCCGGTCGCCTGGCCGAGATTGCCGAAGCCGAGAATGCCGACCCGGCGCTCCCAGGTCGCCTTCTGGGTGAGGATCAGCCATTCGCCGCGCGCCTGCGCTTCTTGGAACAAGCGCACCTCGCGGTGATAGGACAGGGTGTGGCACAGGGCGTATTCCGAGATGGTCTCGGCCATATTGGGATCGGCATTGCGCGCGATCGGCACATGGGCCGGCAGATCCGGCACCTTGAGCAGATGATCGACCCCGGCCGCACCGGACAGGATCGCCTTCAGGTTCTTGTAGCGCGGCAGCATGCCGACCGGCGGGTCCCAGAGCAGGGCCAGTTCGATATCCTCGGGATCGCCTTCCTCGTCGGGATAGAGGCGGATCTCGATATCGGGCAGGGCGCGCTGCAGGCTGTGGCGCCATTCGCCGTGGCGTTTGCTATAGGGCTTGAAGATCAGGGCGGTCATGGGCGGCCTAGTACTGCTGTTGGGGATCGACCCGGTTCAGGGGGTCTTCGCCCCGCTCGGTCCGCCGGACATTGTCGATGACCTGTTCGATCACTGTGCGCGGGTCCGACATGCTGGCGACATGGGGGGTCAGGGTGATCTTGGGATGGCGCCAGAACGGATCGCCGGCGGGCAGCGGTTCCTTGCGGAAGACGTCGAGAACGGCGCCCGAAAGCCGGCCCGAATCGAGGGCGGCGATCAGGTCCTTGTCGACCACATGCGGGCCGCGCCCGACATTGATGAAATAGGCCCCCTCGGGCAGCGCGGCGAGCAGTTTGGCATCGACGATATTCTCGGTCTGCGGGGTCAGGGGCAGCAGATTGACCAGGATCTCCGCGCTCTGCAGGAAGGGGGCGAAGCCCGCTTCGCCGTGGAACGATTCGACCCCCTCCATCCGGCGCGGGGTGCGCGTCCAGCCGGTCACGCGGAATCCCAGGCCGACCAGCTTTTCCGCGGCGTCGCGGCCCAGGGTGCCGAGGCCCATGATGCCGACGGTGCGGTCGAAGGCGGCCGGCTGCGTCTCGCTCTGCCAGAGACTTTCGCGCTGGCGCGCCTCGTAGAGCGGCACATGGCGGTGATGGCGCAAGACATAGAGCACGACGTATTCGGTCATGCGCGCGGTCAGGTTGACATCGACCACCCGCGCGATCGGCACCTGGAGCGGCACTTTGGGATCGCGGAACAGATGGTCCACCCCGGCGCCCAGGGAGATGATGAGCTTCAGGCTCGGCATCGTGGCCAGGACTCCCGGATTGGGCTCCCAGACCAGGGCATGGGTGATCTCGGACTTGTCGCCGGGTTCGTCCCAGAGGCGTACCTCGATCTCGGGAGCGCGCTCGCGGAAGGTGTCCAGCCACCATTGGGTCCGGGCGCTGCCGGATCGGAAGATCAGTACGGGCATGGGCTGTCTTTCTTTCTTGCCGGGAGATGCGCGGGAATGGGCATCAGGTGCCTGCCACACCGCCCTCGACCGCTTCCAGCCTGAAGGCGGCGGCCATCAGGGCTTTCGTGTAATCCTCCTGCGGGTCGTCGAAGATCCGCGCCGCAGGGCCCTGTTCAACGGCCTTGCCGTCCTTCATGACGATGACCTCGTCGGCCAGGGCGCGCACGACCTTGAGGTCGTGGCTGATGAACAGGAAGGCCAGGTCGTGCCGGTTCTGCAGGTCGCGCAGCAGGTCGACGATCTGGGCCTGGACGCTCATATCCAGGGCGCTGGTCGGCTCGTCCAGGACGACGAAACGGGGCTTCAGGACCATCGCCCGGGCGATGGCGATGCGCTGGCGCTGGCCGCCGGAGAATTCATGGGGGTAGCGGTCGAGAATATCGCCGCCGAGGCCGACCTCGGCCAGGGTATCGGCCACCAGCTGCTCGCGCGCGGCGGCATCGCCCATGGCATGGACCTTCAGCCCCTCCTCGACGATCTGCCGGATCGTGAGGCGCGGGCTGAGCGAGCCGTATGGATCCTGGAAGACGATTTGCATTTCCTTGCGCAGGGGACGCAGCGCCTTGGTCGAGCGGCCCTGGATATCCTCGCCCATATAGATGACGGGCCCTTTCGACGGGATCAGGCGAAGCAGGCCCAGGCCCAGGGTCGTCTTTCCCGAGCCGCTTTCCCCCACGACGCCGACCGTATGGCCCCGGCGGACCGTGACGTCGATACCGTCCACCGCCTTCACATAACCGACCGTGCGGCGCAGCACCCCGGCCTTGATCGGATACCAGACCTTGAAATCCTGCGCCTCGATGACGACCGGGGCGCCGGCATCGGCCGGAATCGGCTCGCCCTTGGGCTCGGCCGCCAGAAGATGCTTGGTGTAGTCGTGGCTCGGCTGGGTGAAGATGGTCTCCGCCGGTCCCTGCTCGACGATTTCGCCTGCGTTCATGACGCAGACCCGGTCGGCCATCTTCCGCACGATGCCCAGGTCATGGGTGATCAGCAGCATGGACATGCCGAGGCGGGTCTTGAGGTCACGCAGCAGTTCCAGGATCTGGGCCTGGATGGTGACGTCGAGGGCCGTGGTTGGTTCGTCGGCGATCAGCAGATCGGGTTCGTTGGCCAGGGCCATGGCGATCATCACGCGCTGGCGCTGGCCGCCGGAGAGTTCGTGGGGATAGGCGCCCAGGCGCCGTTCCGCATCCTGCAACCCGACCAGGTCGAGCAGTTCCAGCACCCGGCCGCGCGCCGCGCGCAGGCTCAGGCCCTTGTGGATCAACAACACCTCGGCGATCTGCTTTTCGATCGTGTGCAGGGGGTTCAGCGCGCTCAACGGCTCCTGGGGGATCAGGGCGATCCGGTTGCCGCGCAGGGCGCGCATGGCCGGCTCGGCCGCGCCGACCACTTCTTCGCCGTCGAACAGAATGGAGGAGCCGGGGCCGTGACTGGCCAGGGGATAGGGCAGAAGCTGCATGATCGAGAGGGCGGTGACCGATTTGCCCGAACCGCTCTCGCCGACCAGGCCCAGGGTCTCGCCCTTGGCGATCTCGAAGGAGATGCCGCGCACCGCCGGAATGCTCCGTCCGCCGACCGAGAAAGCGACGGAAAGATCGGTCACCTTGACCAGGGGGCGGCCCGAAACATCGCTCATGTCACGGCCTTTCGCGGGTCGAAGGCGTCACGCACCGCTTCGCCGATGAAGACGAGCAGGGCGATCATCGCCGTGATGACGAAGAAGGCGGTCAGGATCAGCCAGGGGGCCTGGAGGTTGTTCTTGCCCTGCTGGACCAGTTCGCCCAGGGAGGGCGAGCCGGGCGGCAGGCCGAAGCCGAGAAAGTCGAGAGAGGTCAGCTGGAAGACCGCGCCGACAGCGATGAAGGGCAGGAAGGTGACGGTGGCGACCATGGCATTGGGAAAGACATGCTTGAACATGATCACCCGGTTGCTGACGCCGAGCGCGAGGGCCGCGCGGACATAGTCGAAGTTGCGCGCCTTGAGGAATTCGGCGCGCACAACGGCGACCAGGCCCATCCAGCTGAACAGCAGCATGATGGTGAGGATCGACCAGAAGCTGGGCACGATCACGCTGGCCATGATGATCAGCAGGAAGAGCACGGGCAGCCCTTCCCAGATTTCGACGAAGCGTTGGAACAGCAGGTCGACCAAGCCGCCGAAATAACCCTGCACGGCGCCCGCCCAGACCCCGACGACCGAGCTGAAGACGGTCAGAAGCAGGCCGAACAGGATCGAAATGCGGTAGCCGTAGATGACGCGCGCGAGGACGTCGCGGGCCTGGTCGTCCGTGCCCAACCAGTTCGCTGTCGAAGGTGGCGCCGGGGCCGGCACGTCCAGATCCAGGATCACCGTGTCGTAGCTATAGCGGATGATGGGCCAGACCATCCAACCCTTGTCGTTGATCAGGTCCTGAACGAAGGGGTCGGTGTAATCCGCTTCGGTCGGGAACTCGCCGCCGAAGACGGTTTCCGGATAGGCCTCGAAGATCGGCATGTAGAAATCGCCGTCATAGGAGACCAGGAAGGGCTTGTCGTTGGCGATGAATTCCGCCGGCAGGGTCACGGCGAAGAGCGCCAGGAAGACCCAGAGCGACCAGAAGCCCCGCCGGTTGCGGCGGAAATTGTAGAGCCGCCGCCGGGTCAGAGGGGTGACGGTAAAGCCCAGGAAGCGGCGCGGTGCGCTCAAGCTGTCGGCCCTGGCCATCGCCTAGCGCCTCGCCTCGAAATCGATGCGCGGATCGACGAAGACATAGGTCACGTCGCGCAGGATCGCCATGACGAGGCCCAGCAGGGTGAAGAAATAGAGGGTTCCGAACATCACCGGATAGTCGCGCTGGATCAGCGCCTCCCAGCCGAGCAGCCCGAGCCCGTCGAGGGAGAAGATGATCTCGATCAGGAAAGCGCCGGTGAACAGGATGCCGATCAGCATGCCGGGGAAGCCGGCGATGACGATGATCATGGCATTGCGGAAGACATGGCCGTAGAGGACGCGCTTTTCGGTCAGGCCCTTGGCCCGCGCGGTCAGGACATATTGCTGGTTGATCTGATCGAGGAAGGAATTCTTGGTCAGCATGGTCAGGCCGACGAAACCGCCGATCACGATGGACAGGATCGGCAAGACCATGTGCCAGAGATAGTCGAGGATCTGATCGTACCAGGGCAGGGCGGCCCAGCCCTCGGACACCAGACCGCGCAGCGGGAACCACTGGACGAAGCCGCCTCCCGCGAAGAGCACGATCAGCAGGGTGGCGAGCAGGAAACCGGGCGCGGCATAGGCGACGATGATCGCCGTGCTGGTCCAATAGTCGAAGCGCGTTCCGTCGCGCACGGCCTTGCGGATACCCAGCGGGATCGAGACGAAATAGATGATCAGGGTGCTCCATATCCCGATGGAGATGGAGACGGGGAGCTTGTCGATGACCAGCTGCACGACGGGCCGGTCGCGGAAGAAGCTGTTGCCGAAATCGAAGACCAGATAGTCGCCCATCATCTTGAGGAAGCGCTCGTGCATCGGCTTGTCGAAGCCGTAAAGCGTCTCGATCTCCTTGATGAAGGCGGGGTCCAGCCCGCGCGCGCCGCGGTACTGCGATCCGCCCTCCCCGCTCCCACTTCCGCCACTCTGGGCGCCGGGCGCGGCATCGCCCTGCGATCCGGTGAAGCGCGCGGTGGAGGAGACGGCCGTGCCCTGGATCTGGGCGATCAGCTGCTCGACCGGGCCGCCCGGGGCGACCTGCACGATGACGAAATTGACGACCATGATCCCGATCAGGGTCGGGACGATCAGCAACAACCGGCGGATGATATAGGCGAGCATGGCGCGGCGCGGCCCCGCCTATTCTGTGTTCAGGGTGGCTTTGCCGGCGGCAACCGCCGCGGCCTTGCGCGGGTCAATCCACCACGCGTCGATATCGATGCCGTAGGGCGGAATGATGTTCGGCTGGCCGAACTTGTCCCAATAGGCGATCCGGGTCGTCTGAATATGGTAGTGGGGAATCACGTAGTAACTCCACAACAGCACCCGATCGAGGGCGCGGGTCCGCGTGATCAGCGACTCGCGGTCGGGCGCGGCGATCAACAGGTCGATCAACTCGTCGACCACCGGATCGTCAATGCCGATCAGGTTGCGCCCGCCGGGCGTTTTGCCCGAGGCGTAGCCCCAGAAATCGCGCTGTTCGTTGCCGGGCGACAGGGACTGGCCGAAACTGCCGATCGCCATGTCGTAATCGAACTCGTCCATCCGGTTCTGGTACTGGGTCGTGTCCACCGTGCGCACGCTCGTTTCTATGCCCAGCCGTTTAAGGTTCTGGACGAAGGCGAGGACGATGCGCTCGAAGGTGGGCGAGACGAGGAGGATTTCGAAGGTGAAGGGCTGGCCCGTCGCGTCGCTGCGCAGGGCGCCGTCCTTCACACGCCATCCGGCCTCGCCGAGCAGGCGGAAGGCCTCGCGCAGATTCCCCCTGATATTGCCGGTGCCGTCGGTCGCGGGCGGTTCGTAGACGGTGGTGAAGACCTCGTCTGGGATGCGGCCGCGATAGGGTTCGAGGATTTCCAACTCCGCCGCGCCGGGCAGATTGCGCGCGGCCAGTTCCGAGTTGGAGAAATAGCTCTTGGTGCGTTCGTACTGGCTGTAGAAGAGGTTGGCGTTGGTCCATTCGAAATCGAAGGCATAGGCCAGGGCCTCGCGCACGCGCTTGTCGGCGAAGAGCGGGCGGCGGATGTTGAAGATGAAGGCCTGCATGCCCGTCGGGATTTCGTTCGGAATCGCCTCGACCTTGACCAGACCGTCACGCACGGCCGGGAAGTTGTAGGCGGTCGCCCATTCCTTGGCCGAATTCTCGATGAAGAGATCGGTTGCGCCCGCGCTGAACGCGATCCGCTCGACCGTGCGGTCGCGGTAATATTCGAAGCGCATCCGGTCGAAATTATAGCGCCCGACATTGACCGGCAGATCGGCGCCCCAATAGTCGGGCACGCGCTCGATCTCGATGCTGCGGCCCGGATCGACCGCGGCGATCCGGTAGGGCCCGCTTCCCAGGGGCGGCTCCAGGGTCGTCTTGTCGAAGTCCCGGCTTTCCCAATAGTGCTTCGGCAGCACCGGCAGCTGGCCGATGATGACCGGCAATTCGCGGTTTTCGCCTTCGACGAAGGTGAATTTCACGCCTCGTTCGCCGGTCTGTTCGACCTTGGCGACGCTGGCGAAATAGTAGCGGTAGAAGGGATGGCCCTTCTCGCGCAGGGTTTCGAAACTCCAGATCACGTCGTCGGGCGTGATCGGCTTGCCGTCATGCCAGCGGGCCAGTGGGTTGAGGCGAAAGATCGCCCAGGACCGGTCCGCCGGGGTCTCGACCGTCTCGGCGACCAGGCCGTATTCGGTATTGGCCTCGTCATTGGTGCTGGCCATCAGGGTTTCGAAGACGTAGCTCACCCCGGCCGCCGTCTGCCCCTTCAGGATATAGGGGTTCAGATTGTCGAAATTGCCGATTGCCGAGCGGCGCAGCAGCCCGCCCTTGGGGGCGTCCGGGTCGACATAGTTGAGATGGGTGAAATCCGGCGGATAGCCCGGCTCGCCGTGGATCGCGATGCCGTGGCTGGGCTTGGGCTCATCGGCCGCCCGTGCCGCGGGCGACAGACCGGCAATGGCCGTGAAAAGCAGGGCCGCGCAAAAGGAAATCTTGGTTCGCATGGTCATGAGGCAAGCAGGGCGAGGGCGGCGTCATGGCTTCGCGCATCGCCGGCGGCCAGCATGCGGCCATCGGAATCGAGGCGCAGCGGTCGGCCGTCCCAATCTGTGATCCGGCCACCGGCATTCTCGATCACCGGCACCAGCGCGCAATAGTCGAAGGGTTTCAGGCCGGCCTCGGTGTGCAGATCGATATAGCCCGAGGCGAGCAGGCCGGTGGCGTAGCAATCCGTGCCATAGCGCACCAGCTTGACCGCGTCATGGAGCCGGCGAAAGGCATCGGCATCCGCCCCCCGATACATGTCCGGGCCGGTCGAGCACAGGGTCGCACGGTCAATGGTGGCGCAGTCCCTCGTTCGTGCCGGCTTGCCGTTATGGGTCGTGCCGCGGCCTCGGGCGCCGATCCAGCGCTCGCCCAGGGCCGGATGATCGACCACCCCCATGATCGGCACGCCGCCTTGCAGCAGGGCGATAAGTGTGCCGAACAAGGGCACGCCCGAGATGAAGGATTTGGTGCCGTCGATCGGGTCGATCACCCAGACGAATTCGGCATCCGGGTTCTCCGAGCCGTATTCCTCGCCGACGATGCCGTGACCCGGACAATGCTTACCGATCAGCTCGCGGATCGCCGTCTCGACCGAGCGGTCCGCGATCGTGACCGGGCTCTCGTCGGGCTTGTCGTCGACCGCAATCGCCGTGCGGAAATAACGCCCGACGATCTCACCGCTCGCCGCCGTCATGCGGTCGGCGAGGGCCAGAAAGGCTTCGGGGCAGGGTTCGGCTTGGGCCAGGGTCATCGTGGCCGCAGTGTGGACCACGGGCCCCGGGTTTTGAAGCCCGGCGAGGGTGCCGGGCGACATGATTTCCGGTGGCTCAGGCGGCGGCGACGGATTTGAAGCTGAAGGCGCCCAGAAGATGGGTGATCCGCCCGTCGGCGCCGGCCAGCGGCATGAAGACCGAGCGGTAGAGAACGGTGTCGCCGGCGGCGTCGGAGAAGCGGTCCGAATCGGCCAGGGGCCGGCGCACGGCCGCGGCCGCGGCCAGGACCTGGGCCGTGCGCTCCCGCATCCCGGAGGGCAGGCATTCCCAGACCGTGCGGCCACGGGTGCGGGTGCCGCACAGGCGCTCGACCTCCTCGCCGCCAAAGGCGACTGTGCCCGCGCTGTGCCCGTCTGAATCCAGCGCGATCAGCACGGCATTGCGGTTGAGGTCTGGCATGCGGTCGATGTGGAGCTCCTCGACCGAGGGGCAATCGCGGCCCCCTCGCAAGGAATCCCAATAGGCTAGGGCGGCGCCGGTCGCCCGGCGCTCGGCCGGCGTGGCGCGTTCTGCCCGTGTGTTCGTTTCGGACGATTCGAAAGCGTAAACCATTCAATCCCCCCGCTTGCGGCTGCGATGTCCTGTTCGCAGCGCAAAGGCTATCCGCCAAGCGTGAAGGAATGGTTTACCTTAACGGAATGTCACCCGACCCCCTGTAGGGAGCCGGGCTCGACTATTCCGCGAGACTTTTCAGATAGGCGATGACGTCGAGGCGGTCGGCTTCCTTCTTGAGGCCGACGAAGGCCATCTTCGTGCCCGGCACCTCGGCCTTGGGATCGGCGAGATAGGTATCCAAAGTCGCTTCCGTCCAAGTTCCGCCGTGTTCGGTCATGGCCGAGGAATAGCTGTAATCGGCCGCCGATGCGGTGGGCCGGCCGACGATGCCATAGAGGTTGGGCCCGACTCTGTTGGGTCCGCCCTTCTCGGCGGTGTGGCAGGCCTTGCACTTGCGGAAGACCTTCTCGCCCGCCGCCGGATCGCCGGCGGAAGCTGTCTGCGCTTCCGCGGGCTTGGTGGGTTCCTGAGCGGGTTCGGCTGCCGCTTCGGGCTTCGCAGGCTCTTCCTGGGATTTGGCCGTGTCGGCGGGCGCCTCGGCGGCGGCCTCGCCCTCGGCCTTGGCGGCGTCCTGCGCCGGGGCCTCGGCGGTGGCTGCAGGCGCGGGTGCCGCTTCCTCTTTCGGCGCCTCGCTCGTCGTGGCGACGGGCTCTGGAAGCGGCGCGGGCGAGGCGCTGAGGCTGTGCAGATAGAGCAGCAGGTCGCCGCGCTGATCCGGCTTGCCGATGCCGGCGAGGCTCATCTTGGTGCCGGGGACGGCGCCCTTGGGATCTGCGATGAACGCGTCCAGCTTTTCAAGCGTCCAGGGGCCTTCCTGGGCCTTCATCGCATCGGAATAGGCAAAATCAGCGATGCTGGCATGGGCGCGGCCGACGATATTCCAGAGATTCGGGCCGACCTTGTTGGCGCCGCCCTCTTCGGCGGTATGGCAGGCGCCGCATTTTTTGAAGACCTTTTCGCCCGCGGCCATATCGCCCTGGGCCAAGCGCACGGCCAGGGGTGTCACCGGCTCGGCCGCTTTCGGCTCGGGCGCGCTTTTGGCCGCCATCTCGCCATGGGCTTGCGCGGGCTCGTGCCCGCCCTCATCAGTGCTGATGAGGGTGTCGCCGATATGGCCGATTACGATAAGGGCCAGGAGCGCGGTCAGCCCGGCTCCGACAATCTTGTTGATCTCGAATGTGTTCATGACGATCCCTGGGCGGTCCCTTGGGCGGGTCTAGGACAATGAGGACGCGGGGGCCGACGACAAGCTCCCCCCTCGCCGGCGCGCGGAACATTAGCCCCATCGCAATTTCGTGTCCACACGGCCGCGGAGCCTGTGATCTCCACGCTTGGAACGGTGGTTTCCTGGGCCAACGATCAGGAACAACTACAGCTTCTCAACTTCAACCGGAACCAGTATTTTCCTCTACCCGGGATAGGTGGCATTCGCCCCTTCGGGATCAACGGAGCATGGTTTCATGAACTCGTGCGTCAAGCGTTTGAATGTGGCGGCACTGGCGATGGTTTTCGCCTTTGCGCTGGGCGGTGCGCAGGCACGGGCGGGCGACGACGTCGCCGCGGTGATGGCGGCGAGCGACGGGTTCTATGTCGCCCTCAACAAGCTGTTCATGGGCGAGATCGAGCCCATGAAAGCAGTCTGGTCCCATGCCGAGGACGTGACCTATATGGGCCCGACCGGGCAGCTCGAGCGCGGCTGGACCGCGATCCTCAAGGATTGGGAAGGCCAGGCCGCCATGAAGCTGGGTGGCAAGGTGGAGCCCGACGACGTCAAGGTCGTCCTGGGCAGCGATATTGCCGTGGTGACCGGTTACGAAGTCGGCGAGAACACCAATGCCAAGGGCAAGGTCGAAAAATTGAAGCTCAGGGCATCGAGCGTGTACCGTAATGAAGACGGCCAGTGGAAGATGATTGGCCATCAGACCGATCCCCTCCCGTATCTGGTCAAATAGGACAAATAAAATGCTGTCGGAAAAACAAGAGGCCATGGTGGCGACGTTCGAGAAGCATGTCGCCGCCGAGCTGGAGGGCGACCTCGACACGACCATGGCCACGATGAGCGACAACCCCCATCTCCACAATGTGCCGACCATGGTGGGCGGTGTGGGACAGGACGGTGTGCGCGCATTCTATCGGGACCATCTTGTCGGCAAGTTCTTTCCGCCGGACGTCAAGATGGAGGGCGTTTCGCGGACGGTCGGCGAAGACCAGATCGTGGATGAGGTTTTCATCACCTTCACCCATACGGCCGTCATCGACTGGATGCTGCCCGGCGTGGCGCCGACCGGCAAGCCGGTCGCGGTGGCCGTTGCCGTTGTGGTCGGTTTCAAGGACGGCAAGATTACCCACGAACACATATATTGGGATCAGGCCAGCCTTCTGGTGCAGATCGGCCTGCTCGACCCGACCGGCCTGCCCGTGGTCGGGGCGGAGGGTGCGCGCAAGGTGTTCGACCCGACACTGCCGGCGCGCGACCACTAGGCGAACTTTTGCCCTACGGGCGGTCCGGGACGGTCTTGCGCCGGTGCGCGATCCGCTATAGTGCCGGCGTCTTGCGAGACGCTGGAGACGCCGTGCCATGACCGCCCGAAGGGATGCCCAATCCGGCGCGCCGCGCAACCCGCTTGTGGTCGTCCCGGCGCGCCTCGCTTCGACCCGTCTGCCGAACAAGCCCCTGGCCGAGATCGGCGGCTTGCCGATGATCGTCCAGGTCCTGCGGCGGGCCGAGGAGGCGGAAATCGGGCCGGTCATCGTCGCCTGCGGGGATGCCGCGATCGCCGAGGCGGTGGCGGCCGCGGGCGGCCGGGCGGTGATGACACGGCCGGACCTTCCGTCGGGCTCCGACCGGGTCTACGAGGCGGTGCAGCTTTTCGATCCCGACGGCGCCCATGACGCGATCGTCAATGTGCAGGGCGATCTGCCGACGATTCCCCCGGCGGCGGTGCGCGCCGTGTTCGAGCCGCTGGCCCGCCCCGGGGTCGATATCGCTACCATCGTCGCCGAGATCACTGACCCGGGGGAGCGCGACGACCCCGCCGTGGTCAAGGCGGTGCTCAGCCTCCGCCCGGGCGAGCGGATCGGCCGCGCCCTCTATTTCAGCCGCTTGGCCGTACCCGGCGGCGACGGGCCGCTTTATCACCATATCGGCTTGTACGCGTACCGGCGGGAAGCCCTGGCTCGGTTCGTCGCCCTGCCGCCCGGCATCTTGGAGCAGCGCGAGAAACTGGAGCAGCTTCGCGCGCTGGAGGCGGGAATGCGCATCGAGGCGGGTCTCGTTGACACCGTTCCGCTCGGTGTCGATACTCCCGCCGACCTCGCCCGGGCCCGCGCGATCTTCGATGCCTCGCCGGGCGCCTGAGCCTCAGACCGGGACGAGTCCAGTCATGAAGAGCCGTATGATCCGTCGATGACCAGTTCAGCCGAATCCGACGGGAAAATCGCCTTCCAGGGCGTTCCCGGGGCCTATTCCGACGCGGCCTGCCGGACGGTCTATCCGGACCTCGAAACCCTGCCCTGCGATTCCTTCGAGGACGCCTTCGCCGCGGTGGCCGAGGGGCGCGCGCGCTATGCCATGATTCCGATCGATAATTCCGTGGCCGGGCGGGTCGCGGATGTCCATAGCCTGATGCCGCGCTCGGGCCTGCATGTCATCGGCGAACATTTCCAGCGCATCAATCATTGTCTGCTCGCCCCCAAGGGCGCGACCCTGACCGGTCTGAAGACCGTGTTCAGCCATGTCCACGCCCTGGGCCAATGCCGCGCGGTCACGCGGGAACTGGGCCTGAAAGCGGTGGTTGCCGCCGATACCGCCGGGGCGGCCAAGGAGGTGGCCGAGCGCGGCGACGTGACCCAGGCCGCGATCGCCTCGGCTCTCGCGGGGGAGACCTACGGTCTCGACGTCCTGAAGGCGGAAATCGAGGATGCCGATCACAACACGACCCGCTTCGTCGTCCTGGCGCGCGAGGCGATCGATCCCGACCCCCGGCACGGCACGGTCATCACCACCTTCGTCTTCCGGGTTCGCAACGTGCCGGCCGCTCTCTACAAGGCCATGGGCGGGTTCGCGACCAACGGGGTGAACATGACCAAGCTGGAAAGCTACATGGTTGGCGGCCGCTTTTCGGCGACCGAGTTCTATGCCGATGTCGAGGGCCATCCGCAGGACCGCAACCTCAAGCAGGCGCTCGAGGAACTCAGTTTCTTCTCCCGCGAGGTCCGCATTCTGGGCGTCTATCCGGCCCATCCCTATCGTTTTCAGGCCGAGGCGATCGCCGCCAATTCGGACTGACCGCAACGAACCGGCGGGCGTCAGGTCAGGGCGGCGCGGACCAGCCCGACTAGGGCGAGCGCGGCCAGCAGGATCATGGTGAAGCGGCGGAAGGTCTCCGGCGGGGCCAGGACGAAGCGGCGATGGCCGACCGCCAGCCCGGCAAGGACGATGACGAAGAAACCCAGGCTGCGCAGCAGGATATCGCCGTCGATCAGGCCGGCGCCGCCGGCAATACCCGCGCTGAAGATATCCGTGCCGAGAAGATAGGCGATCAGGCAGGCCCGGCCCGCCGCCGCGCTCAGGGGCGTGGACAGGTAATAGACGACGGCCGGCGGCCCGCCCATCGAAGTGGCGCCGTTGATCACCCCCGAGAGCGCCCCGGTCAGGGCGGTCGGCACGGGCCCCGGCATTCGCCCGAGCCCGGGGTTTCGCATGAGCACGGCGACGGCCACCAGAATCAGCACGGAAATGACGATGCGCATGGTATCGGCGGGCGCCACGGCCAGCAGCCAGACCCCGGCCGGGGTGGCGATCAGCGCGCCGAGGAGAAGCCAGGCGACCGAGGGCCAATGGACCTCGCGCCAGACCCTGGGCAGCAGATGGATGCTGGCCATGATCTCAAGCAGGTAGACGGTGGGGACGATTTCGATCGGCGGCACGACAAGCGACACGCTGGCGACCCAGAACATCGACGAGCCGAAACCCGTATAGCCGCGAATGAAGCCGCCGATGAACATGGCGACCGCGGCATAGGCGAGAATCCAGGGCTCCAGGCCGAAAACGGTCATAGGACGTCGGGTTCGGGCGTGTTGGGGCGGAGGGCTGCGGGCATCGCGCGGCGGGCGGTCAGCCCGCTGCGATCCAGTCGTCGATCAGGCGGCGCGCGATGGAAATGCCGCGCGGCAGGCGGAAGCTGTCGTCTTCCGGGCTGTTGCGCAGCTCGTCGCGGGTTTTCCAGACGGCGTCGGCCAATTCGTCCCGGTCGATGGTAATTTCGGTCGCCGTCGCGGTGCCGTAGAAGCCGAGCATGATCGAGGCCGGAAAGGGCCAGGGCTGGGACGAGTGGTAGCGCACATTCGTCACCGGCACGCCGCTTTCCTCCCAGATCTCGCGCGCGACCGCTTCCTCGAGGCTTTCGCCCGGCTCGACGAAGCCAGCCAAGGTCGAATACATGCCCGGGATGAAGCGCGGCGCTTGGCCAAGCAGGCAGCGTTCGTCGGCCTCGTCCGAGATCAGCATGATCACGGCCGGATCGGTGCGCGGGAAATGCTGGTTCTTGCAGTCGGAATTGGTGCATTGGCGGACATGGCCGGCGTCCCGCGCCTCGGTCGGATGGCCGCAGACGCCGCAGAAGCGGTGGCGCTCGTGCCAATAGGCCAGGCCGCGCGCATAGGCCAGCAGATTGCCTTCGGTCGGGTCCAGCGCGCCCCCCGTGTTGCGCAGGTCGATGAATTCGCCGTGACCGGCGAAGATGGCCAGGACGTCCTCTTCCTCGAGATGGGACAGGTCGAGCGAGAAATGCGCCCGTTCTTCGACCAATCCCAGGAAGGCCATGCGCGTCTGGTCCAGCAGCGCTTCGACCTCCTGCGCGGCCAGCATGGCGGCGGCTGGGTGGTCGCCCATGATCAACAGGCTGCGTGAGCGCCAGACCGGCAGGATGCGGGTCTGGGTCTGGCAGAGGCAATCGCTCATCCAGTCGGCATTCCGGCGAAGATCGGCGCGGCGATTGACCGCGCCCCCGGCAAAAAAGTTGGGGCTACGCATGATGCCGGAGGTTGGCACGCGGCGGCCGGGGGTTCAATCGGCGTCGCGCGGGTTCGGTAAATTCGAATGAGTCGGGTGCCTTGCCTCCACCGGTCGGAAATCTGATATAGTGATGTCAGGAAGGTTGGCGGCGGACGGACTTCTCGCCAACCCGGTCAGATCCGGAAGGAAGCAGCCGTAACGAGTTTTTGTCCGGGTCGCTCGCCAGCCTTCCGCCGTACCTCAAGGGCGCCCCGGCGCTCCACTCCGACCCGGGCCTCATGACCGATCAGCAAGATGCATTCGACAAACCGCCGGCGGACCCGCCGCCGGGCGTCGAGACGCCCGCGGAAATTCGGGCCGAGCCCCCGCAGGATTCCCTGAGCGCGCCAGTCGGGACCGGGGCGGTCGGCGATGCCGCTGTGCCGGTCTATCGGGTCCTCGCGCGCAAATACCGCCCAGCCAATTTCGACGAACTGATCGGCCAGGACGCCCTGGTCCGCACCCTGACCAACGCCATCCAGACCGACCGTATCGCCCAGGCCTATATGCTGACCGGGGTGCGCGGGGTGGGGAAGACGACCACCGCGCGAATCATCGCCCGGGCCCTGAACTGCATCGGGCCGGACGGCACGGGCGGGCCGACGGCCGCGCCCTGCGGGGTCTGCGAGCATTGCGTGGGCATCGCGGAAGACCGCCATGTCGATGTGATCGAGATGGATGCCGCCAGCCGGGCCGGGGTGGGCGATATCCGCGAATTGATCGACGGCGTGCGCTACAAGCCGATCAGCGCGCGCTACAAGGTCTATATCATCGATGAAGTGCACATGCTCTCGACCCAAGCCTTCAACGCCCTGTTGAAGACCCTGGAGGAGCCGCCCGAGCATGTGAAATTCGTCTTCGCCACGACCGAAATCCGCAAGGTGCCAATCACCGTCCTGTCGCGCTGCCAGCGTTTCGATTTGCGGCGCGTCGATGCCGACCTGCTGGCCGCGCATTTCGGGCGGATTGCGACGGCGGAGGGTGCGGCGCCGACGCCGCCCGCCCTGGCACTGCTCGCCCGCGCCGCCGACGGCTCGGTGCGCGACGGCCTCAGCCTGCTCGACCAGGCAATCTCGACCTTTTCCGACGGGCCGATCGAAGAGGACCAGATTCGCGGCATGCTCGGCCTGGCCGACCGGACGCGCATCTTCGATCTGTTCGAGGCGCTGATGCGCGGCGAGATCAAGGCGGCGCTGGAGGAATTCGAGGCGGTCTATCGCGACGGCGCCGATCCGCTGGTCGTGATCCAGGACCTGATGGAACTGGTCCATTGGATCACCCGGGCCAAGCTGGTGCCCACGCTGCTGGACGATCCGGTCACGCCAGAGGCGGAGCGGACGCGCGGCCGGACTGCGGCCGAGGGCCTGGCCATGCCGGTCCTGACCCGCGCCTGGCAGATGCTGCTCAAGGGCCTGGCCGAGGTCCAATCCGCGCCCTCGGCCATGCGCGCGGCCGAGATGGTGATGATCCGACTGGCTTATGTCGCCGATATGCCGACGCCGGGCGATCTGGTGAAGCAGATCCAGAACGCGGAAACGGCGCCCTCGGGCGGCGGATCTGCCGGAAGTTCGGGTGCCGGTTCGGCCGGCGGATCGGCCGGTGGTTCAGGGGGCGCGCCAGGCGGCGGCGTCAGGGCCGTGGCGAATGGCGGCGGCGCGCCGCAGCGTGAAGCGGGGTCGGTGGCGGTGTCGGCGCCCAAGGCCGAGGCCGCGCCTGAGCCGGCCGGGCCGGTTCTGGAAAATTTCGAAGCGGTCGTCGCCCTGTTCGACGATCAGCGCGAAGCGCTGCTGGCCGCCCAACTGCGCAACAACGTGCGCCTCGTCCGGTTCGAGGCCGGGCATATCGAGATCAATCCCGACGATCAGGCGGCGTCCGATCTGGCCAACCGGGTCGGGCGGATGCTGACTGATTGGACCGGGCGGCGCTGGATCGTCAGCGTGTCCCAGGCGGAGGGAGCACCGAGCCTGCGCGACCAGGCGAGGATGGCGGTGGAGGCGCGCAAGGCCGATGCCGCGTCCGATCCGGTCGTGCGCGCGGTGCTAGAGGAATTTCCCGGCGCCGAGATCGTCGAGGTCAGGGAGTTGCCGGGCACTGCGCCGGTGGAGGCCGCCGATGAGGCGGGCGATATTCTTGCGCCGGAGTCATCCATCGACCCGGATGACGACGACGCCCCTTGGGAGGATGCATGAAGAATCTCGGCCAGATGTTGAAACAAGCCCAGGAAGTTCAGGGCAAGATCGAGCGGATGCAGGAAGAGCTTGCCGCCACCGAGATCGAGGGCAAGGCCGGCGGCGGCATGGTCGCCGTCACCCTCAACGGCAAGGGCCATATGCTGCGTCTGCGGGTCGATCCGTCGCTGTGCAACCCGGGCGAGGCCGAAGTGCTCGAGGATCTGATCCTCGCCGCCCATAATGACGCCCGGACCCGGGTGGAGACCCATGCCCAGGAAGAGATGCGCAAGGTGACGGGCGGCCTCAACCTGCCGGCGGGCATGAAGCTGCCGTTTTGACGGATAGGGACCGGATGCGCCGATGATCGGGCCCGAGATCGAGCGCCTGATCCAGCTGCTTGCCCGGATGCCCGGGCTGGGGCCGCGTTCGGCCAGACGCGCCGCCCTCTATCTGATCAAGCGCCGGGAAACCTTGATGGAACCCTTGGCCCAGGCTCTCGGCCAGGCGGCCGCGGCGATCCGCGTCTGCTCGACCTGCGGCAATGCCGATACCACGGATCCCTGTTCGATCTGTGCGGATGCCCGTCGCGATCCCTCTCTGATCTGCGTCGTCGAGGATGTCGGCGACCTTTGGGCGATCGAGCGGACGGCCAGCTACCGGGGCCGCTATCATGTCCTGGGCGGCACGCTTTCGGCGATTGACGGCATCGGGCCGGAGGAACTCAACATCGTCTCCCTGGTCGCCCGCGCGCGCGCCGAGACGGTGAAGGAGGTGATCCTGGCGACCAATGCCACGGTCGATGGCCAGACGACGGGACACTATGTCGTCGAGCGCCTGGCCGGTTGCGGGGTCGATGTCTCGCGCCTGGCCCATGGGGTGCCGATGGGCGGCGAGTTGGATTATCTCGACGACGGCACATTGACCGCCGCGCTCAAGGCGCGCCGGCCGACCTGACGGGACCAAATGAGGAGGGGATGGGGATGACCGAAGTTAAGCGACCGGCGCGGCTGGATACGTGCGGTCGAGTGGCGATGATCTCCGGCGCCAATCGCGGCATCGGCCTGGCGATCGCGCGGCGCCTCTACGAGGACGGTTACGACCTTAGCCTGGGCGCCCGCGACACCGAGGCCCTGGCCGCGGCGACGGCCGAAATGGCGGACAGTCGCGTGCTGCGCCACGCCTTCGACGCGACCCGGCGCGAGGATGCCGGACCCTGGGCCGAGGCGACGGTCGCGCGGTTCGGGCGGATCGACGCGGTGATTAACAATGCGGGCATCTCGGGCCGTTTCGCCTTCGATGCGCTCGACGAGGACGTGCTGGACAGGATGTGGGAGGTCAACGTCAAGGCGCCCTACCGGGTGATCCTGGCGGCGCTGCCCTATCTTCGCGCCGGCGGCGAAGGCCGCATCGTCAACCTCGTCTCCCTCGCCGGGATCCGCCAGCTAACCAGTTCCGCCGCCTATACGATCAGCAAATTCGCGGCCATGGGCCTGACCCATTCGGCCCGCCACTATTTGTTCGAGGACGGCATCCGGGTGACCGCTATCTGTCCCGGCGACACCAACACGGATATGACGGTCCACAGTCCGCGCGCGAACGAGGAAAAGACGCAGCCGGAGGATCTGGCCGAAATCGTCAGCCATGTGATCGCCCTGCCGAACACGGCGTCGGTCGCGACCGTGCCGGTCAATTGCATCGCCGAGGCGTTCCTCTAGAGGCCGCCAGTCATCCTTCGAGACGCGCGCTGCGCGCGCTCCTCAGGATGAGGGGGCCGTCTCGAAGGGTGTGTTCGCTCGCGCTACTCTTCGTCCGCCTCGTCGGCTGTCAGGCGCCGCGGCTCCACCGCCTCGACCTCGCCGTCGATGATGTCGTGATCGACCGTCGCGCGCAGCTCGTAGCTCGGTAGGCGCTTGGTGAGATCCTTCGCCCGCTGGGCCCGAACGCCGAGGCCGACCAGATTGCGCGCCCGGGGCAGCAGCCGGCCGTTCACCGAAGCGGAGAATTTCGAGAAACTGTCGCTCGCCGTGCGCAGGCCCCGGCCGAGCTTCTCGGCATGGCCGAGCATCACTGCCACGCTGTCGAGCAGATGGGCCGCGCCGTCGACGATCTGTTCCTGGTTTTCGGCCTGGCGACCGAGGTCGATCTGTACCCGGGCGAGGGCGATCAGGCAGGCCAGGGCGGAGGGACCGGCCAAGCTGATCTGGGCGCGGGCGGCATCGCGCAGCACCTTGGGATCGGCCCGGTCGAGTTTTTCCAGGGCGCCGTCATTGGGCAGATACATGACCGTCAGGATGCGTCGGGCCGAGCGTTGCGAGCCGGCTTCGCGCAGATAGGCCGCGACCGCATTGGCGTAATTCTTGTCGGTGAGCGAGCGCAGATGGTTGGCCATCGAGCGGGCGAGACGGGCATAGGCCTGCTCCTCCTCCTCGCCCTCCTCGGCCTCGGCAAGTTCGAGCAGGAATTTCGACGCCTTGCTGTCGATTACCAGGACGGTGTCGCCCGGCAGGAAGACCACGGCATCGGGGCGCAGGCGGCCCGCGCCGTCCTCACCGTCGACGGTGTGCTGCAGCACGAAATCCCGGTCCCGTTCGAGGCCGAAGGATTTGAGCGTGTTCTCCAGCCCGATCTCGGCGAACTGGCCCGCACCGCCCGGCGATGACAGGGAGCGCCAGACCGTGTCGACCGTCTGGCGGTTCTCGGTGACCTGATCGTTCAGCGAAGCGACCGATTTGGCGACCGTATCGAAATGCCGCATCAGGTCCGTGGTGACTTTCTGGACCTTTTCCTCGGAGGCCTTCTTCGCTGATTCGGACTCGCGTTTGTGGTCGGTCAGCAACTTGTTCGACAGTTCCGAGGCGGCGGCCAGGGTCGCCGCCTTGGAAGATTCCAGATGCTCCTTCTTGAGCTGCTCGAAGTCGTTCAAGCGCTTTTCGATGCTGGCGACCTCGCTGCGGGCCAGGGCGGCCTCCTGGGTGGCCTTGTTGGCCTGCTCCCGGCTCTGCTCGCGCAGGCGTTCGGCCTCGGCGCGGGCCGCAACCGTCGTCGCCAGCAGTTTCTCGACCTCTTCCAATTGCGTCTCGGCCCGGGTGCGGCCGGCCAGGGCATCGCGTTCGGCACTGCGCAACGCGTCCATCGCGGCGCGCGCCTGCTCGGCTTCGCGGGTGACTTCCCCGGCCCGCTTCGTGAGGTGGCGGCCCCGGGTCCAGACGACCGCCAGCGCGGCGAACAGAAGCGCGGCCAGGGCCACGAGAGCGAGGCTGGTCGGGGTCATGGCTGCCTCAGATCGGGGAATGGAACATATCGCGTACGGTATCACGGCCCGGCCCCGCGCCCCAAGACCCGCTTGGCGTCCTTGACCGGGTCTCCCGCGCCGCCTACCTAAAGGGCCCGTGAAACAAGGAAAGCCGCGCTTGCCGCGGCCCTGTGCCGAAATCCTCGCCCATGGCCCTACGCCCCATCCTCGTCGCTCCCGATCCTCGCCTTAAGCGCGTCTCCTCCTCCGTGCCCAAGGTCGATGACGAGATCCGTGCGCTGATCGACGATCTTTTCGAGACCATGTATGCCGCGCCGGGCGTCGGCCTGGCCGCGCCCCAGGTCGGCGTGCACAAGCGCTTGCTGGTCATGGATATCGCCGAGAAGGACGGCGATTCGAAGCCCTTCGTGATGATCAATCCCGCGATCCTGGAGCGTTCCGAGAGCGAGGCCGTCTACGAGGAAGGCTGCCTTTCGGTGCCCGGCTACTACGCCGATGTCGCCCGACCGGACAAGGTCCGGGTGCGCTATCTCGACCGCGACGGCGCCGAACAGGAAATCGCGGCCGAGGGCTTCCTCGCCACCTGCCTGCAGCACGAGATGGACCATCTGGACGGGGTGTTGTTCGTCGACCGCATCTCGGCCCTCAAGCGGAACATGATCCTGCGCAAGCTTGCCAAGGCCCGGAAGCTGGCGGCGGCGGAATAGGCCGCGCCGTGCCGCCTCTCAGACTGGCCTTCATGGGCACGCCGGATTTCGCTGTGCCGAGCCTGGCCGCCCTGGTCGAGGCCGGTCATGAGGTCGTGGCCGTCTATACCCAGCCGCCGCGCGCCGCCGGTCGCGGCAAGAAAGCACGGCCCAGCCCTGTCCAGCGCTGGGCCGAGGAACGCAGCCTGCCGGTGCGGATACCGGCGCGCCTGCGCGACCCGGCCGATCAGGCGGATTTCGCCGCCCTGGCGCTCGATCTGGCGGTGGTCGTCGCCTATGGCCTGATCCTGCCGAAGGCGGTCCTGGATGCGCCTCGGCTGGGTTGTGTCAACGTCCACGCCTCCTTGTTGCCGCGCTGGCGCGGCGCGGCGCCGATTCAACGTGCGATCCTGGCGGGCGACCGCGAGACCGGCATCACCATCATGCGGATGGAAGAAGGGCTCGATACCGGCCCCATGCTGGCGGTGCGGTCGACTCCGATCGGCGAGGCCGATACGGCGGGCAACCTGCACGATAGGCTGGCGGAAATGGGGGCCGCCCTGCTGGCCGAGACGCTCGTCGAATTGGCGGCAGGCCGGGCCGAGGCGGCGGCGCAGGACGATACCCTCGCCGCCTATGCCGCCAAGATCGAGAAAGCCGAGGGGCGTATCGATTGGGGCGGCGATGCCGGGGCGATCCACTGTCAGGTCCGCGCCTTCGCGCCCGTGCCCGGCGCCTTCTTCGATCTGGCGGGGGAGCGCATCAAGCTTCTTTCTGCCGCGCCGGAGGCCGCGCTGGGACTGGCGGCATGCGCGCCGGGAACGGTCCTCGACGAGACTCTGCTCGTCGCCTGCGGCGAGGGCGTCCTGCGCCTGCTGCGCCTGCAGCGCGAGGGTAAGTCGGCGCTGGATGCCGAGGCTTTCCTGCGCGGCCGTCCGGTGCCCCAGGGCACGGTTCTGGCCTGATCATGGCGCGCTACAAGCTGACCATCGAATATGACGGCGGACCCTTCGTCGGCTGGCAGCGCCAGGAGAACGGCGCCAGCGTCCAGGGTGCGATCGAAGCGGCGGCCGAGGGGTTCTGCGGCCAGTTCGTCACCGTCTTCGGCGCGGGGCGGACCGATGCGGGGGTCCATGCCTGGGCCCAGGTCGCCCATCTCGACCTGCCGCGCGAGGAGCTCGAGGCCACGGTACGCGACGCCCTCAATTTTCACCTGAAACCGAATCCGATTTCGATCCTCGCGGCCGAGCGGGTGGCGGAGGATTTCGACGCGCGGGGCGATGCGCGCGAGCGTCGCTATCTCTACCGCATCGCCAATCGCCGCTCGCCGCTCGCCATCGACCGGGGCCGGGCCTGGCTCGTCACCGTGCCCTTGGACGAAGCGGCGATGGCCGAGGCTGCCGGGGTGCTGCTGGGGAAACACGATTTCACCAGCTTCCGCAGCGTCCATTGCCAGGCCGATTCGCCGGTCAAGACTGTCGACGCCCTGGCGGTGACGCGGGCCGGGGAGGAGATTCATATCGCGGTGCGCGCCCGCTCCTTCCTGCACAACCAGGTGCGCATTTTCGCCGGGACCCTGAAGATGGTCGGCGAAGGCAAATGGACGCCGGAGAGAGTTCGCGCCGCGCTGGAGGCGCGTGACCGGTCCGCTGCTGGACCGACCGCACCGCCGGACGGGTTGTATCTCGTGGATGTGCGCTACGACTCCCCTGGCGGGGGCTAGCTAGAGAATCGAGTCGCCGAGCGCGCGGACAGCGAAGGACAGGGCCAGTCCGCCAACGACGACTCCGACGGCCGGCAGGACGGCGATCTGCAGCGCGCGCCGGGCGACGAATATTTCGTAGGCGACGATGAATCCGTAGACGGCGAATTGGATAAGCACCGTCAGGCCTGCCGGGAGCAGGCCGCCCGCCGCGATCGCGAAGACCGGTAGAAGTATCGCGATCTCGAAGAGGTTCGCCCAGTTGAGCGCAACGATGTAGGCGATGTAGCGGTCGCGCCAGCCGGCGATTTCGCAGACGAAGTGCATCGCGAGAGGGAAGGCCGTCCAGGCGATGACGTAGGTCAGGGCCTCGACCAGCGCGCTGTGGAGGATGCCATGCGCCAAGGGCTCTCCCGCCTCGGCGGCCAGGCTCCAACTCAGAATCACCATGATGGCGGCGGCCGGCGCGGCCAGCGCCGCGGCGATGAAGGAGCGCCAGAAGCCTTCGACGGTGTTGTTGAAATAAGCCAGGCCGGTGGAATCGAAATGCGCCAGGCGATAGGCGCCGAAGATGGCGCGGACGATCTCTGCCCCCACCATGCCTCGGGGCGGGGTGCTCATCCCGGGAAGAAACCGTCCAGCACCGTTTCATAGATATCGGTCAGGACGCGGATATGGGCGACCTCCACCTGCTCGTCGACCTGATGCATGGTGCGACCGACCAAGCCGAACTCGACCACCGGGCAATGATCCTTGAAAAAGCGTGCGTCGGAACTGCCGCCGGTCGTGGTCAAATCCGGCTTGCGTCCGACATGGCTCTGGACCGCCTGGGCGACCAGGGTCGAGAGATCGCCCGGCAAGGTCAGGAAGGAATCCGAGCGGGCGTCGTATTTGAACTCGTAGGAAGCGCCCCGTTCCTTGGCCACGCGGTCCAGGCGTTCGCGCAGCAGGGCGGCCAGGGATTCGCCCGTATGGCGGTCGCTGACGCGGCTGTTGAAGGCGGCCGTGGCCTTGGCCGGGATGACATTCATCGCCGGATTGCCGACATCGATCGTGGTGATCTGCAGCACCGTGGGCTGGAAATGGTCCGAGCCTTCATCGACCGGCTCGTCGGCGATGGCGCTGACCATGGCCGCCAGATGGTGGATCGGGTTGTCGGCCAGATGGGGATAGGCGGTGTGCCCTTGCTTGCCGTTGACCGTGATCCAGCCGTTGAACATGCCGCGCCGGCCGATCTTGATCATCTCCCCCATCTCGTATGGGTTGGTCGGTTCGCCGATCAGCGCGGCATCGAGCCGTTCGTTGCGCGCGGCCAGGGCGTTGAGGACCTTTTCGGTGCCGTTGACCGAGGGGCCTTCCTCGTCATTGGTGATCAGCATGCTGATCGTGCCGCCGAAATCGACGCCCCGCGCCTCGACGAAGCGGCCCGCGGCGGTGGCGAAGGCCGCCACCGCGCTTTTCATGTCATTGGCCCCGCGGCCGTAGAGCACGCCATCCTCGATCACCCCGCCGAAGGGATCGTGGGTCCAGGCCACGGCATCGCCCACGGGGACGACATCGGTATGGCCGCCGAAACAGAAATTCGGACCCTGGGTGCCGAGCTTGGCGTAGAGATTGTCGACGTCCTTCTCGCCCGGCGCGCTGAAGACCATGCGCTCGCAGACGAAACCGATGCCTTCCAGGGTCTTCTGCAAGAGATCCAGCACGCCGGCGTTTTCCGGCGTGACGCTGGGGCAGCGGATCAGCGCCTGGCTCAGCTCGACCGGATCGGGAATGCCGACCATCAGGCCCTCAGGAGGTCGTTGATCGAGGTCTTGGAGCGGGTGCGTTCATCGACCCGTTTGACGATGACGGCGCAATAGAGCGACGGGCCGGGGGTGCCGTCGGGCAGGGGCTTGCCTGGCATGGAGCCGGAGACGACCACCGAATAGGGCGGCACCTTGCCCATGAAGACCTCGCCGGTCGCGCGGTCGACGATGCGGGTCGACTGGCCGAGATAGACGCCCATGGAGAGGACGGAGCCCTCGCCGACGATCACACCTTCGGCGACCTCGCTGCGCGCGCCGATGAAGCAGTTGTCCTCGATGATGACTGGATCGGCCTGCAGCGGCTCCAGCACGCCGCCGATGCCCGCGCCGCCCGAGATATGGCAGTTCTTGCCGATCTGGGCACAGGACCCGACGGTCGCCCAGGTATCGACCATAGTGCCGGAATCGACATAGGCGCCGATATTCACGAAGGACGGCATGAGGATGACGCTGGGCGCGATATAGGCCGAGTGGCGGACGACGCAGTTGGGCACGGCGCGAAAACCGGCTTTCTTGAAGCGCGCCTTGTCCCAGCCGGAGAATTTCGACGGGATCTTGTCGTACCAGACCGAAGCGCCGTTCCAGGGATCGGACGGGCCGCCCGTGATGATCTCGGAATCGCGCAGCCGGAAGGACAGCAGCACGGCCTTTTTGAGCCATTGGTTGACGTGCCAGCCTTCCGCCCGCTTTTCCGCCACCCGCGCCTCGCCCGAATCGAGGGCGTCGAGAGAGGCCACGACCGCCTCGCGGATATCGCCCTTGGTATCGGGATTGACGGAATCGCGCGCTTCCCACGCGGAGTCGATGACGGATTCTAGCTGTGCATTGTCCATGGTGGCGGCCTCCCCATCCGGTTCCGAACGGGGCGGAGGATGGGGGCGGACCCGGCCCCTGTCAACGCGAGGGCGCGCAGGGCGGCCATGGTCGGAAATCCGGGTTCTGTCGAGTCCGCTATTGTGCGGGCAGCGAGACTCCGCGCGCGGCGATGGCGGCTTCCAGCCAATCCACCAGATCGTCGGTGACATGGTGGACGTGATCGCCTTCGGCGCCTTCGCTCGACCAATGGCGGTCGTGGCGGATCCAGACCGTCGTCATGCCCAGGGCATGGGCGGGGACGAGGTTCTTGGCCATGTCCTCGAACATGGCGGCGGAGCGCGGGTCGAGATCGTGGCGGCGGATGAAGCTGCGATAGGCGGCGATATCCGGCTTGGGCACGTAATCGGCGGCAACGATATCGAAGATGCCCTCGAAGTGATGTGCCACCCCGAGCCGGTCCAGCACGGATTCGGCATGGCGGACCGAACCGTTGGTGAAGATCAGCTTGCGCCCTTCCAGGGCGTGCAAGGCGCGGTCCAGTGCCGGGCTGGGCGGCACGACGCTGTGGTCGATGGCGTGGCAATGGGCGAGAAAATCATGGGGGTCGACGCTGTGGTGGTCCATCAGGCCGCGCAGGGTCGTGCCGTGGCTGAGGAAAAAGCCCTTCTGGATTTCCCGCGCGCGGGTCTCGTCGCAGCCCAACAGCCCGATGATGAAGCTGCGCATCTTGTCGTCGATCTGGGCGAAGAGATCGCAGCTTGCCGGGTAGAGCGTGTTGTCGAGGTCGAAGACCCAGACATCGACATGGTCGATCGCCGCGGGTGCCGTCGTCGCCCTGGTCGGGCCGCTTGTCGCCATTCGATCCGTCCCCGGTTCTTTCTAATTTCTCGCGATCCCCTCGCGCACCAAGACGCGCGCGATGGCGAGGCGAAGGCAAGGGTTCATTAAGGTATCCGCCCTAGCTTGGCAGACAAGCCCCGGTCCGGCCATTCGCGCGGACCCCGCAGCCGCCGGCCGCCGAAGGGATAGGAGCAGTCATGGCCAGCGTACCCGCCGAGAACCCCGCTGCGCGGCCCGATCGCCGGCCCGATGGACGGGAAGAAGAGCAAGGCCGCGCCTCGGCCCTGTCGGTTCTCGCACTGCAGGACCGGGTCACGGATTTCGCCCGGGAACTCTCCGCGCAATGGCCGACCATCCCCGATTCCCTGGGTCTGGCCATGCCGCGACCGGAAGCCGAAGTCGGCAAGGCCCTCGTCTATACCATCAACCGCTTCTGCGCGGCACAGGGCGAGACTTTCTCGATCGACCGCCTGTCGGAGAATATCGAAGCCCTGGCGGCCGACGCGCTATATCGGGTGCGGGCCTATCGCGACATGGTGGCGGAGGGGACTTTCGAGACAGCCTTTCAGCCCATCGTCGATATCGACGGCTCAACAACCCATCATTTCGAGGCCCTGGTCCGTTTCGGTCAGACCAAGCTCGATTGCTCGCCCTTCGAGTTCATCACCTTCGCCGAACAGGTCGGGCTGATTCACGAATTCGACATCGCGATGTGCCGCAAGGTGCTCGATTTTTTGGTCGAGAAGGCGGCGCTCGGCCGGCGCTACATGGTGGCGGTCAATCTCTCTGCGGATTCCCTGGCCAATGCCGGCTTTATGGCCGGTCTTTCGCGCCTGCTGTCGCGCTACGAGGCGGTGCGCGACCAGCTTATCTTCGAGGTCACCGAATCGGCCAAGATCGAAGACTTGGCTGCCGTCAACGCCTTCATCCAGAGCCTGCGGCGCAAGGGGCCATATGGTCTGCCTGGACGATTTCGGGTCGGGCGCTGCCGCCTTCCAGTATCTCCAGGCGCTCGAGGTCGATGTCGTCAAGATCGACGGCGGCTATGTCAAAAGCGCCTGTGCCACGGCGGAAGGCAAACTCTTCCTCAAGGCCATGGCCGGGTTGCTGCAGGAACTCGGCATCGCGGCCATCGCGGAAATGGTCGAGGACGACGACCATCTGGCGGTCATCCGGGATTGCGGGATCGGTTTCGCCCAGGGCTATGTCTTCGGCCGTCCTTCGACCGATATCGGCAGTTTCGCGCCGCCCTCGGAGGAGGCCTATCGGCGCCGGGCCGAACGTATGCGGTCGGGATAGGTCGGGGACGGCCCAAAGGCGGTCAGCGCCGGATGATCTGGGTGCCGACGCCGTGTTCGGTGAAGATTTCGAGCAGCAGCCCATGGGGCACGCGGCCATCCAGGATGACCGCCGATTCGACGTTCTGGTCGACTGCCGACAGACAGGTCTCGACCTTGGGAATCATGCCGCCGGTGATGGTTTCGTCGGCCAAGCGCGCTCGGATTTCCTCGGGGCTGGCTTCCTGGATCAAGGTGCCGGATTTGTCGAGAATGCCGATCACGTCGGTCAGCAGATAGAAGCGCTTGGCCTTGAGCGCGCCGGCGATCGCGCCGGCCGCCGTGTCGGCGTTGATGTTGTATGTCTGGCCCGATGCGTCGGCTCCGGTTGGGGCGACGACGGGAATGACATTCGACTTGGCCAGGATCTCCAGGATGCCGGGATTGATCTGATCCGGCTCGCCCACGAAGCCCAGGTCCAGGACCTTCTCGATATTCGAATCGGGATCGCGCTTGGTGCGCTGGACCTTGCGCGCGACGATTAGGTTGCCGTCCTTGCCGCTGAGGCCCACGGCGGAGCCGCCGGCCGCGGTGATTGCCGAGACGATCTGCTTGTTGATCGTTCCGGCGAGGACCATTTCGACGACCTCGACCGTCGCCGCGTCGGTCACGCGCAGCCCGTCGACGAAGTTCGACTTGATCTGCATGCGTTCGAGCATCTGGCCGATCTGCGGTCCGCCGCCATGGACGACCACGGGATTGATGCCGACCTGCTTCAGCAGGACGATATCATGGGCGAAGCTGCGACCCAGCTTTTCGTCGCCCATGGCATGGCCGCCATATTTGATGACGAAGGTCGCGCCCGCGAAGCGCCGCAGATAGGGCAGCGCCTCGGAAATGGTCCGCGCCGTGCGCAGCCAATGCTTGGTTTCCTGATAACTGCTTTCGCTGGTCATGGCGCGGGACTCTAGCCAGTTTCTCTTTCGTTCGCCAGCGCAGCCAGGACGCGGCGCAAGGCATCGATTCCGTCGCGCTTGCGCGAACTGGTCGCGATGATATCCGGATGGGCGGCCGGGTGCTTGGCCATCTCCGCCTCGACCTCGGCCAGGCGCGCTTCGAGCGCCGGCGCGGTCAGCTTGTCGGTCTTGGTCAGCACGGCCTGATAGCTGACGGCGGATTTGTCGAGCACGGCCATCAACTCCCGGTCACCCGGTTTGACGCCGTGGCGCGAATCGATCAGCAGCAGCAGGCGGCGCAGAACCACGCGTCCCTGGAGGTAGTCGAAAATCAGCCGGGTCCAGTTCTTCACCACCGATTTTGGCACCGCCGCATAGCCGTAGCCGGGCAGATCGACCAGCCTCAACGCATCGGGCATGCGGAAGAAGTTGATCTCGCGCGTCCGGCCGGGGGTATTGGAGGTGCGGGCCAGATGGGTCTGCCCGACCAGGGCGTTGAGCAGGCTGGACTTGCCGACATTCGAACGGCCGGCGAAGGCGATCTCGGGCAGATCCGGCTTGGGCAGCCCTTCCATGCTGACCACGCCGCGCTCGAAGTCGCACGGCCCGGCGAAGAGGCGCGCGGCCTCCCGGGTCAGTCGTTCCAGATCCTGTTCGGTTTCAGGCATGGCTTGGCCGGGCGGCGCGCGCCCTATTTGCCGTCCTTCTTTCGCTTCTTGGCGAAATCCTCGATTAGGCCCTTGAGGCCGCCGCCCTGGCTCGGCGCGGTCTTCTTGGCGTCGTGGCGGGCGTGGCTGCC
>JAQCGR010000190.1 GCA_027619995.1 Pseudomonadota bacterium
GGGTCAGGTCTTGCCCTGGCGCTTGAGGAAGCGTGCCGCCCCGCGCGAGCCGGGCCGAGTTTCGGCTTAGGCGCCGCGCTTGGCGCGTTCCTCGAAGAACTTGGCCATATAGGCCTGAGGCTCGCCGCTGGCGAAGGCCTGGGCCTGATATTTGCGGCCGGCAGAGGCCGCATCCTCGAAGCTCGCCTGGGTGACCTCGGCGAAGCGCTTCTTGTTGAGGCGCATGGCGACGGGCGGCTTGGCGCCCAGCATCTCGGCCATTTCCATCGCCTTGGCCATGACTTTGCTCTGGGGCACCAGATAGTGGATCAGGCCGATGCGATGGGCCTCATCCGCCTCCATGATGCGCCCGGTCAGGCAAAGCTCGGCGGTTTTGCCGATGCCGACCCGTTCGCCGATGACCCAGGGGCCCATGACGCTGGGGATGCCCGAGTTGATCTCCGGCTGACCCATGCGCGAGCCGTCATGGCCGACCCGGATATCGCAAAGCAGCGCGATCTGGAAGGCCGAACCCGCCGCGACGCCGTTCAGGGCCGCGATGAGCGGCTTGGTCAGGTTGCGGATCGTGCCGTAGATCCGCTTCCAGCCAGCGACCCATTCGTCGCCGGCCGCGCCGCCTTTCTCGCCGCCCATGAACTTCTGGGTTTCGGCGAGATCCTGGCCGGCGGAGAACGCCTTGTCGCCGGAACCGGTCAGAATGATCGCGCGCACCGCGTCGTTGGCGTCGAGCGCCACGAGGCTTGCCCCGAGCTCCTGCACCATCGGCGTATGCCAGGCGTTCATTTTCTCCGGCCGGTTCAACGTGATGATCCCGACACGACCCTTGATGTCTTCCTTGATGAACTCGTAGCTCACGCGCGCCCTCTCTCAGGATGGCCGAACAGAATCCGCGCTGAAATTGACCGCGCGATCCGGTCCAGGGATTGAATTGCAATACTTGCTATTGTATATTGATAAAATACAAACATGCTGCCCCCGGACAGTCAACTGTGACAGTCAGCTGCGGCAGTCGACCAGGGCAGTCAACCGGTCCATCGGACGACCGGTCAAAGAAACGCAGGCCGCCGACCTTTGGTTTTCGGAGTTTCACCCCGTTCCGCCGCCTCGGCGCTTGGCCGGGCGGCGCCGACAGACCAATTATCGCCGACGGGCCAATTATCAAGGAGACGTCATCGCAATGCCGGACATCACGATCGCCGATGCCACGGTCGCCCGGAAGCCTCGCACGGGGCGCGACTCGCCGTTGTTCGTGGGCTCCCTCGAAAAGGGCCTGCGGGTACTGGGCGCGTTCGACGAGACCCATCGCTCCCTTCGCCTGACGGAAATCGCAAGAGAAACCGGCCTCAACAAAAGTGCTGCGCAGCGCTTCACCCATACCCTGCACCAGCTCGGCTATCTGCGGAAGGATCCGAAGACCAAGCATTACAGCCTGGCGCCGAAGGTGCTGGAATTGGGCTTCGCCTATCTGCGGACCGACGCCCTGGTCGAGCGCGCGACCCCTTTCCTGATGGAAGCCAACCGCAAATGCGAGGAGACGGTCAACCTGACCGAACTCGACGGCACCGAGGTCGTCTATGTCGCCCGGGTGCCCAGCCGGCATGTCATCAGCGTCGACGTCATCCTGGGCACCCGGCTGCCCGCCTATTGCACGGCGCCCGGCCGGGCCATGATGGCCGCGATGCCCGCGGACGAGGCGCGCGCGCTGCTCGAAGCCTCGGATCTGACCCGCTACACGCCGAACACGATCACCGATATCGGCCTGCTGATGGAAGAGATCGCAAAAGCGGCCGTCGACGGCTTCGCCGTTACCGTGGAGGAGCATTACGCCGGCGATCTGTCGATCGCGGCGCCCGTTCTCGACTTCTCGGGTAGGCCGGTGGCGGCGGTCAATATCGCCGTGCCGACGGGACGCTGGACGGTCGATCGCATCCGCCGTCAACTCGGTCCCATCGCCCGGCAGACGGCGCAGGATATTTCCCGGACCGAGGGCGGACAACCGGGCTCAGAACCGGCGCAGTTCCTGCGCCGCATCGCCGTCGGCCGCCGCGCGCCCATCAAGGCCGCCTAGGGCCGGGGTCGCGACGCGGGGACGGCTTCCGGCCGTCCTCGCCTTCGCCTCATCAGGCGCATCCGCGGTCAGAGTGGCAGGATCGTGCCCCAGCCGTTTTCGATCGCGCGGCGGTAGAGCCGCCCGGCGACCGCGACATCGGCCAAGGCCAGCCCGGAATAGATCAGGCCGGTGCGCTGCTCGTCGCTCGTTCGGCCCGGCTTCTTGCCACCCGCCAATTCGGCGAGATCGGCGTCGAACGGCTCCTTGAAATGCAGCCGGCCCGATTTGGCCATATAGGCGCTCTGGTCATGGTCGTCGGTCGCGACCAGGTCGAGCACCCGGATACGGTCGCCATGCCAGGGCCGTGCGACGTCGCACATCCCCGCGAAGGACCCCGGCGACACCCAGTTCGAATCGAGGAAGGGCTTCAAGCTCGGCGATTCCGGCACGCTGGTGATGACGATATCCTGGCCCTCGACCGCCTTCATCGGATCTTCCGTCACGACCACGTCGAGGCCGGATTCGGCGACCTCGTTGGCGAAGGCCTCGGCGGTCGCGCGCTTGCGGCTATAGGCCACGACCCGCTTCAGCGGAAAGACCTGGCGGAAGGCTTCGAGATGACTGCGCGCCTGGACCCCGCAGGCGATGAAGCCGATCGATTCGGACTCGGGCCGGGCCAGATAGGTCGCCGCGACCAGGGTGATCGCCGCCGTGCGATGGGCGGTGATCCAGCGCCCGCCCATCAGGGCCACGGGCTGGGCCGATTCGGTGTCGTGAAGCTGGATGATCGGGCTGATGCTGGGCAATCCGCGCTCGGCATTGTCATGGACCACGCTGGCCCATTTGACGCCCGCGAAGGGCGGCTCCTCCATCACCCCGGACATGGCCTGGAAGAAAGTGCCCGGCTTGGGGTAGAGGCCAAGCTTGGGCTTGGAGACGGTGCGCCCGGTCGCTTTCTGCTTGAGCATGTCGTCGACCGCCTCGGCCAACTCGCGCTTGCTCATATCGGCGGCGGCGATTTCCGCGTCGGAGAGGTAGAGAATCTCGCGGCCCAGTTCCATGTCTGCGTCTCCTAAAGGGTCAAAACCTGGCCGATGCCACGCTCGCGCGCGCGCTCGAAGGCCAGGGCGGAAGGCCCGACATCGCCCAGGCCGATGCCCGAGAAGATGACGCCGTTGCGCTCCTTGTCCGATTCGCGGCCCGCTTTCGTTCCGGCGCAAAGATCGCCGATCTCGCCGTAGAAGGGGAGCGTCCAGGGCAGCGGCTCCGGCCCGCCCGGCGCGCTCTGCGCCAGATCGTCCGTGACCATCTTGTCGACCGCGCCGTAGGTCTCCGGGAAGAAGGTATTGCCCAGATCGACCATGCCGACGAAGCTGCCTTCGCGCAGCTTGGCGCAGTCGAGGAAGGGCGGATCGCCCTTTCCGTGGGGGATGGTCGAGGCGAGGATATCGACCTTGTAGGCGATGTCTTCGCGATTGTCCGGCATCTCGACCTCGAAGCCCTTGCTCCGCGCGTATTCGGCGAAACGCTCGGCCGTGGCCCGGGTGCGGCTGCCGCAGAGCACCTTCTTGAGACGCGGGAACATGGCGGCCATCTGATCGAGATGGGTATAGGCCTGCAACCCCCCGGTCAGCAGGCCCAGACTCTCGCTCTCGGGATCGGCCAGATACTTGGCGGCGATCGTCGTCATCGCTGCCGTGCGCACCCCGGTCACCCATTTGCCGTCGAGCATGGCGAGCGGCAGGCCCGTCTCGGAATCGTTCAGCAGGATGATCGGGCGGTAGAGCGCAATGCCCTTCTTGTCATTGGCCGGAGTCGGGCAGACCCATTTCACGGCCGCATAGGGCGGGTCCTGGGAGACCCCGGCCTTGGCCTGGAACTGCTGATTGCCCGGCAGATTGATCGAGAGCTTGGGGCGCATGGCCGTCCGGCCCTCGCCCTTGGCCTTGAACACCGCCTCGACGGAATCGTTGATCTCTTCCGCCGTAATTCCGATCGAACGGATATCCGAGTCCGACAGGAACAGGATCTCCTTGCCGAGATTCAGATCCATCGCGGCGACCCCGGGACGGCGACGATCACAGCTTCAGCACCCGGCCCGTACCGGCGGCCTTGGCGCGCTCGAAGATCAGCGCGGCGGCGGCGGTATCGGCCAGGGCCGGTCCACCGAACAGCAGGGCGGTCTTCTGCTTGTCGTCCGTCCGGCCCGGTTTCGTGCCCGCGACCAGATCCGCGACCTCGGCGTCGTAGTCGCGCGGAAAGCCCATGTTCTCGCCCTTGGGACCGGCCTGATCGACATCGTCCGTGACCACGACATCCATCTTCGCCGCCGCCTCCATGTGCCAGGAGCGGCCCAGATCGACCATCGCGGCGAAGGCGCCGGGTTTCAGCCAGGCGGCGTCGATAAAGGGATCGAAGGGCGGCAGGATGGGCACGCTGGTGACCACGATATCGACATCGGAAACGGCGGCGCGCGGGTCGGAGACGGCCTCGGCTTCCAGCCCCTGCTTGCGGACCTCCGCACAGAAGGCCTCCGCGGTTTCGATCCGCCGGCTGTAGCCGACGACCTTCTTGATCGGGAAATCGGCCAGCAGGCATTCGAGATGGCTGCGCGCCTGCATGCCGCAGGCGACGAAGCCGACGGAGGACGAATCCTTGCGCGCCAGTTTGCGCGCGGCGACCGAGGAGACGGCGGCGGTGCGCATCCCGGTGACCCAGCGCGCGTCCATCACCATCACGGGCATGCCCGTCTTGTAGTCGTTCAAGGTGACCAGCCCGCTGATATGGGGGAGCGAGGGATCGGCCCGCTCGTTCGAGGCGATGCCGACCCATTTGAGCGAGACGAAGGGTGGATTCTCAAGCCCCGCCGGCATCGACAGGAAGGCCGTGCCGCGCGGCGACATCAGGTGCTGCTTGGGCTTCATGAAGGTCCGACCGGCGGCCTTCTCGAAGAACATCGCCTCCAGCGCATCGATCACCGCCCCCGCTTCGATGCCGAGTCCTTCGACATCCGCATTGGACAGGTAAAGAAGGTCCTTGCCGATTTCCATGCCAGCTCCCTTTGCCACATACCCCCCTCGGGCGGGCCGGCCCGGACTCTGCACAGCGGCGACGGACCGGACAACCGTTTTGTCCCGGCAGAGGTCCATATCGCGAGCCGGCTCGAGACCCGGATATCAATTAACATCGCATGGCGATAGCGAGAGCATCGTCGGGCCATCGCGGCGCTCGGGCCTGTCGGCTGGATAGGTCTTAAATCCCGGCAATTGATATGGAGTCCCGCCCGGTCCCTTGCGGGCCGGAGTGGAGCGGGCCTCAACTGAGCTTTGACTTCCCCTCGCGGTGAGCGGACAGTTTCCGGGCCGTCGTCCCTGCACTCGTTCCGACGGCCGGCCGAGGGGCGGCCGGGCGAGGGGATGATCCTGTGACGACGTGAACCCCAATGGAGCACACGATGTCCGAACTGCACATGATCGAGACCGTCCGCGACGACAGCCTAGTCGATGAGGCTCTGGACCGCCCGGGCGGCGGAAAGCTGACCAGTTGCGGATGCGCGTCATCGCGGATGCACGATAAAGACCACGCCATCAAGTGACGGTCTTTTAGGTCATAGCCACTGCGCGATCCAGGCCCCGCTCCGTCCCTCGCGGGTCAGGGCGGGGCCCTCTCTAGATTCCGATCAACCAGGAGGAAGATATGTCCGAAAATATCCCTTTCGACACGGGCTTCGACGACGACCTCGGAGACGAAGCCCTCGATGAAAGGCATGGGGGAAGGTGTGTTGGGCCTGCGCTGGCGTCTGTTGGTCGGCCGGATAGACCTTAACCCTGGGACCCTGGGACCCTGGGACCCCGGGGCCCTGGGTCCGCGGCGCTTGATTCGGAAACCTGGCCCATCTCGGTCCCATCGGTTGGACCGCGGGGCAGGGCGGATATTCCGGCGAACCCAGGATTGAAAAGCGCCGGTTGATCTCCGCGAAATCGCGCGGCTTCGGTCAGCCTTATTGTCCCGGCCGAGGCCCGGATCTCGTGCCGGATCGGGGCCTGATCGTCCATTGACATCGCTTGCTCGATCACGGGAACATAATGGGGCAACCGTCGCCGCTTTGGTCTGTCGGGTTGATGGGTTTGTGTGTGTGCGGTTGAAACAGGGTCTGACCCCGGCCCCTTGCGGGGTGGGGCCGGGCCTCCTCTCCGCGCCAACCAACCAGGAGGACGTTATGTCCGAAAATAGCCCTCTCGACACCAGCCACGGGGACGAGCTTGTCGACGAGGCCCTTGACCGCACGGAAGGGGGGAAGTTTAGGCTTTGCCCTCTCATGTCCTTAGCCGGCCTTGTCAGCTAGGTAGGGTCCTGGCCTTGGCGCTTGATCCAGTGGCCTGCTCCGGTCCCCTGCGGGACGGGAGCGGTCTGCCGGTCGCTTGCACCCGATAGGAGGAGGATATGTCCGAGAATTCCATACTCGACACCAGTCACGACGAAGACCTCGTGGACGAGGCCCTCGACCGCAGTCCCGGCGGCACGGCCTTGCCGTCCGTGAATCCATGCCACGTTCTCTCGGTCGGCTGCCGGTCGGACCTGTCCTAGAAATGTCCGTCCGATTTTCGTA
>JAQCGR010000191.1 GCA_027619995.1 Pseudomonadota bacterium
CTTCTGATCTGCCATGGCCTCGATCTCCCCCGCCGAAAAAACTTCCCCGCCGCCCGATACCCCCAATGGGCGACCGAGTCTCGACGAGGACAAAATGAGCGGAAAACAAGTTAAATATAGCGACGCCTGCGCGACCTTTCCAGGCCTCGCTTTACGCCCCTGTCCAAGACAGGGGCGAGGTGGATGATGAATTCAGCCGGTCCGGACCTTGATTCGTCTGTCCGGCCCGCCGAATTCACACGACCGAATCGCGATTTCCGCTGGGGCGAAGTCCTGCATGGAACTGAGACGGTTTACCAAACGCCTATTCCGCCGCCGCCTCAGTCGCGCTCGAGAGCTGGCGCGACACCAGATGGGCATAGAGCCCGCCCTTGGCCAGCAGGTCGTCATGCCCGCCGATCTCGGCCACCCGCCCGTCGCTCAGCACGACGATCTGATCGGCGTCCCGAATGGTCGACAGGCGATGGGCGATGACCACCGTGGTCCGGGTCGCCATCAATTCGGTCAGCGCGCCGCGCACGACCTGTTCGCTGATCGCGTCGAGATGGGAGGTCGCCTCGTCCAGCACCAGGATGGGCGCATCCTTGAGGAAGGCGCGGGCAATGGCGACCCGCTGGCGCTGGCCTCCCGAAAGCTGCGCGCCCCGTTCGCCGACCACAGTATCCAACCCCTTGGGCAAGGATTCGACGAATTCGAGAAGGGCGACCCGTTCGAGGGCATCGCGCACCTCCGCCTCCGACGCCTCGGGCCGGGCGATCAGCACATTGGCCCGAATCGTGTCGTTGAAGAGGTAGGTGTCCTGGGCGACCAGGGCGATGCGGCGGCGCAGATCGTCGAGCTTCGCCTCGCGGATATCGTGTCCGCCCATCAGCACGGCACCAGTCTGCGGGTCCCAGAAGCGCAGGAACAGGCTGGCGATGGTCGACTTGCCCGCCCCCGAAGGACCGACCAGCGCGGTCGTCGTGCCCTTGGCCGCCGAAAAGGTAACCTCGGCCAGGGCCGGCTCGCCCCGGCCGGGATAGTTGAAGGTGACGTCGATCATCTCGAGGGCCGGCGCATCGGCGCGGGGCGCGGGCAGGGCGCCCAGGCCGTCGGTGACCGGCACCGGTTCGATGTCCACGGCATGGACCCGCCGGGTCGCGCCCAGGGTATCGGCCAATTGGCGACCGACCTGGGCGATCTCGGAGACCGGCAGGAAGGCGGCCATGGCAAGCAGGGTGAGCAGCGGCAGGATGCCCGGCTCGATCGCGCCCTGACCCGCCAGCACGCCGCCGGTGACGACGACGGCGAGGGCGCCAAGGCCGGTCGCAAGTTCCTGCAGATTCTGCTGCAGGGTCAGGTCCCGGAACAAGGGCATACGGCGATTCACGTAGTCATGGACCTTGGCGGCGAAGGCATCGCCCCGCGTCTCGACCTGCTGGAAGGCCACGATCTCGGCCAGGCCCTGCACCGAATCGACGGCGTGGGCGTTGAGATCGCCCAGCGATTCGCGCGCGCGCGATCCCAGATCGTCGATCCGCTTGCGCACCAGCACGGGATGCAATCCGGCGAAGGCCAGGAAGGGCAACAGGGCCAGGGCGATGGGCCAGGCGAAAGTGGCCAGGATCACCAGCACGGCCGCCGGGATCAGCACCGCGACGAAGGCGGGCGCCACCGTATGGGCGAAGAAATACTCGACCATCTCGATATCGTGGGTCGCGACACCGACCAGATCGCCCGTGCGCCGGCGCAGGAGATAGGCCGGGGCCAGCCTGTCCAGCTTGCGGAAGAAGGCCACGCGCATTTCGCCCAGCAGGCGATAGGCCATGTCATGGGCCAGCCAGGACTCGGTCCAGTGCAGAATGCCCGCCAGCGGCGCCAGCACGCCGAGGGCTATCAGATAGGCGTCGAAGGGCTCGCCCCGCTTGACCGCGAGCACTGTGAGCGCGCTGATCACGCCGATGCCGATGAAGGCCAGCACCCGGGTGACGCCGAAGAAGAAGGTCGCGGCAAGCTGGCCCTTGCGCGGTGCAATCATGGCCACCAGCACCTTGAAGACCTTGAGCCAGCCCATGCCCTCGGCCCGCAGAATGGCGTCGGTCGGCTCGGTCAGCGGCGCCGCCGCCGCCTCTTCCGGCCCCTTCTCCACCCCGACCAGGATATCGCTGACGGTTGCGCCGGCATCCTTGCGGCCCTCGGCGGCCTGGGCGCTCATCAGGTCGTGGTAATAGCCCTTGCGCGCCATCAGGTCCTTATGGCTGCCCGATTCGGCGATATGGCCGGCGTCGAACACCATGATCCGGTCGGCGCCGATCACGCTGGACAGGCGATGGGCGATGATCAAGGTGGTACGCCCGGTCATCAGCCGTTCCAGCGCCTCCTGGATCACCGCCTCGTTCTCCGCATCGACGCTCGACAAGGCCTCGTCCAGAATCAGGATCGGCGAATCGCGAAGAATCGCCCGGGCGATGGCGATACGCTGGCGCTGGCCGCCCGACAGGCGCAAGCCGCGCTCGCCGATCATCGTGTCGTAGCCCTGGGGCAGGCGGGCGATGAATTCATGGGCATTGGCCGAGCGGGCGGCGCTGTCGAGCTCCGCCCGGCTGGCCTCGGGCCGGCCCATCAGGAGGTTCTCGGCGACCGTGCCGTGGAACAGATAGGTGTCCTGGTTGACCACGGCGATCTGCTCGCGCACGGCCTCCAAGGGCAGGTCGCGCAGGTCGCGACCGCCGATCGTCACCCGGCCTGAATCGGGATCATAGAGGCGCAGCAACAGGCGCACGATGGTCGACTTGCCCGAGCCGCTGGGCCCGACGATGCCGACCCGCTCACCGGCCTTGAGCGAGAAATCGAGCCCGTCATGGGCCTCGCCCCGGCCGCCAGGATAGGAGAAGCGCACATTCTCGAAGGCGATGCTGGGCTCGAGCCGCCCGACCGAGCCTGGCCCCACGCCATCCATGTTCGTGACCACCGCCTTGGCGGCTAGCAGGCGGAAGATGCCTTCCGCCGCCGCCGTGCCGATCATGCCCTGGTGCAGCAGGGAGCGCAGATCGCGCAGGGGGCGGAAAACCTCGGTCCCCAGCATCAAGATAATGAGCAGGGTGAGCAAATCCATCTCGCCCCCGACCACCCGAATCGCACCCCAGCCCAGCGCGACGGCCGCGCCCAGGGCGATGCCCGTATCGGTGATGCCGCGCGCCAAGGTGTTGGTCCCCAGCACCCACATGGTGGTCTTGAACAGGGTGTCGGAGCGGCGCTCGAGCAGTTCGGCGCGCGCCTCGCTCTGCCCGAAGGCCTTGAGGGTGGCGAGCCCCTGGATCGAATCGAGGAATTCCGAGGCGAAGGCCTCATAGGCCTTCTGACGCGCGCCGCTCTTCGCGGAATCGAGTTTGTGCCAGAGCGCGGGCGCGAAGAGGGTGGCGAGGGCCGCGGCCAGCAGGACCGCCGCGATCGGCAAGTCGAGAAAGGCGACGAAGGCGAAGATCAGCACCGGTGTCAGCGCGGCGACGAAGAACTGCGGCAGATACTGGCCGAAATAGGTTTCGAGCTGTTCGACCCCCTCGACCATGGAGAGCAGAACGTCGCCCGTGCGCGCGGCCCCGAAATAGGCCGGGCCGAGTTCCGCGACATGATCGTAGATGCGCCGGCGCACCTGGCGCTGGACCTGGGAGGCGGTCTCGTGCGCCACCATGGCGCGCTTGTAATCGAGGAAGGCGCGGAGAGCCATCACCCCCGCGACGAGAACTGCAGGCATGGCCAGTTCGCCCAGCCCAGCGCCCGAGAAGACGAGATAGATCAGCCAGCCGAGCAGGCCGAGCCGCGCAATCCCGGCGGCCGCCGCCGCCATGCCGATCGCCACGCACCAGGCAATCCGCCCGCGAACCCCTGCCGTAAACGCCCAAAGCCGCCTGTCGAAATACACCCCGTCTGTCCTCCGTCCGCGTTCTTACCGCCAATGCGTGTCGGTTATAGGCGTCGCACGCATGGCGAGACGAGCGAGAATGCTTTGCGCTCGCATAAGCAAACCTTATCCGAGGACCGTAGCGCGCCTAATCCGGCCTAATCCGGCAGAAATTCGTCCCGCAACGCGCGCGTGTGCGCGCCGATCTCCGGTACGGGTCCATAGACCGTCTCGCCCGCGCTTTCGCGCACCGGCGGGGCGGCCAGTTCGACCGGTCCCGCCGGGGTCGGCACGGTCTGCAGACGCAGTTGGGGATGGGCCGCCAGATCCTCGACCGAATTGACCGCCCCATAGGCGATGCGCGCCGTTGCTAGGCGTTCGACCAGCAGCGCGCGGGTCAGGGCGCCGAGCGCGGCATCGATTTCCTTATCCATGGCCGGGCGGTTTTCCACCCGCCGATTGTTCGAGGCGAAGTCCGGCCGTTCGGCGAGGTCGGGGCGGCCCAGAACCTCTGTACAGAAGCGCGCCCATTCCCGCTCGTTCTGGACGGCGATCACGACCTGCCCGCCATCGCCCGTCTCATAGGCGCCGTAGGGTGCGACCGAGGGGTGGTGCAGGCCGACCCGGCGCGGCGCCTTGCCGCCCAGGGTCGCGTGCAGCATGGGCACGGTCATCCAATCGGCCATGGCGTCGAAGAGCGACACGCGGATGCCCTTGCCCCGGCCCGTCTTTTCGCGTTCCAGCAGGGCCTGATAGGTCCCAACCAGGGCGTACATCCCGGCGGCGATATCGACCACCGAGATGCCGACCCGGCCCGGCCCCTCCGGCGTGCCGGTGATCGCGGCCAGACCGCTTTCCGACTGGATCAGCAGGTCATAGGCTTTCAGGTCGCGATAGGGGCCGTCCTCGCCATAGCCGCTGATATCGACCGTGATCAGGCGCGGATGGCGCGCCCGCAACTCGTCGGAGCCGAAGCCCGCGCGCGCCGCCGCACCCGGGGCGAAATTCTGCACGAAGATATCGGCCCGCCCGATCATCGCATCCAGCAGGGCGGCGTCTTCCGGATTCTTGATATCGAGAACCGCCGATTCCTTGCCCCGGTTGAGCCAGATGAAATAGGAGGACTGGCCATGGGCCGCGCTGTCGTAGCCGCGCGCGAAATCGCCCTCCGCCCGCTCGATCTTGACGACCCGCGCCCCGGCATCGGCGAGGCGCGAGGTCAGGAAGGGCGCCGCGACCGCCTGTTCGAGCGAGACGACGAAGATGTCTTTGAGGATGTCTGACACGGCGATTCCGGTTCGACGGATGAAAGCGGCGAGAGGCTAGCCGATCATGCGCCTTCGCCCAAGCCGCCCTGCCTCGAAGACGGTCGCGCGAAAGGCCGCCGCGCCCTAGTCTGCTTTCCCAAATTTGAGGAGCGCCCGTGGACTTCGTCATCTTCGTGCCCGTCGCCGGCGGGCTGGCCCTAGGCATCGCCTTCGGTGCCCTGGCCCTGGCGACCAATTTCTGCGCCATGGGAGCGATCACCGATCTGCTGCTGATGGGCGACGGCAGGCGGCTGCGCGCCTGGTTGCTGGCCGCCGCCGTCGCGATCCTGGGCACCCAGGCGCTCGGCCTGGTGGGCTTCCTCGCAACGGACGGATCGATCTATCGCGGCGGATCGACCCTCGTCCTGGGCAGCCTCTTGGGTGCGATTCTGTTCGGCTTCGGCATGGTCTTGGCGGGCGGCTGCGTCCAGCGCGCCCTGGTCCGCACCGGCGCAGGCAGCCGCAAGGCCCCGGTCGTGCTGTTGGCAGCCATTCTCGGTGCGGGCGTCGTCGCTCTGCTGCCCGGGCTGCCGATTCCGGACTGGCCGGCCGGCGCGACCCTGCCGGACATTTTGACCCGGCATATGGGCCTAGCGCCCGATCTCGCCACGGGGCTGAGCGCGCTCGCCGTGGGCGGTGGTCTGCTGGCGGTCTGTCTGGCCAGCCGAGCCTTTCGCGCCTCGCCGCGGGATCTGGCCGCCGGTCTGGGCATCGGCGGACTCGTCATCGGCGGCTGGATCGCCACAAGGGCGGCCGGGATCGAAACCGGTTCCCTCAACTTCGCCCTCGCCCTGACAGCCGAGACCAACGCCTTCCTGATCGCCGCCACCCTGGGCACCGTCCTGGGCGCGGTGCTCTATGTCGCGCCCGGCCGGCGTTTCCGGGTCGAGCGCTTCGCGGACCGCGCCGATCTCCGCCACACGGTGCTGGGCGGTTTCTTGATGGGAATCGGCGGCGCCGTGGCACATGGCTGCACCATCGGCCAGGGGGTGACCGGCCTCTCGACCCTGGCCCTGGGTTCCGTCCTGGCCTGGATCGGGCTGGTCCTTGGCGCCTGGCGCGGCTTGCGCTTTCTAGAGACCGGAAAACTGACTAGTGTCGTCGGCCATGGTTAGACGCTTCGCCCTGCCGCTCCTGTGGCTCTTCGCATCGGCTCCCGCCCTGGCGGCCGACTCCGACACCGTGCGCGTGAACGCCAGCCGCTATCAGGCCGTGCCCGAGGGCGTCGCCGTCAGCATCTCCTTCGCCGATCCGGCCCAGAAGGACGAAAACCTGGAGCTTCTCCTGGCCGACCGGCTCCTGATCGGGGGCCACGAGGTGATCGGCACCGGCGGCTACAATCTGGTGGTCGACTACGACGCGCCGCAACGCAGCGAGGACGACAAGACCTTCCAACTAGAGCATTTTCCGATCACTCTTGGTCATATCCGGCTGCGGCGAAGTAGTTTTGGCATTCTGTGGG
>JAQCGR010000192.1 GCA_027619995.1 Pseudomonadota bacterium
TGGGCCGCGCCGGCCCGCCCGGCCGATGCCTTCGACGCCAAGGCCGCCGCCCTCGCCGCGCTCGACGCCGCCGGCGCGCCGGTCGACAAGCTGCAGATAGCGAGCGACGCGCCGGGCTGGTATCACCCGGGCCGCTCCGGCAGCTTCCGCCTGGGTCCCAACCTCCTCGCCAGTTTCGGCGAGATCCACCCGCGAACCCTGCGCGCGATGGAACTGCGCGGCCCGGCCGCCGGTTTCGAGGTCTTCCTCGATGCCGTCCCCGTGCCGAGATCCAAGGACACGGGCAAGGCCCGCCCGCTCCTGCGCCCTTCGCCCTTCCAGCCGGTGGTGCGCGATTTCGCCTTCGTGATGGATGCCGATATCCCGGCCGAAAAGGCCCTGCGCGCGGTCCGGACCGCGGACAAGGACCTGGTGGCCGGGGCCGAGGTCTTCGACGTCTATGCCGGCGACAATCTCGGCGCGGGCAAGAAGTCGCTGGCCATCGCCGTCACCCTGCAGCCGGTTGAGGCGACCCTGACTGACGACCGGATCGAGGCCGTCGCGAAGAAGATCGTCGCCGCGGTGGAGAAGGCCACGGGCGGAACCTTGCGCGGCTAGGCTCTCCCAGTTCCATCTGCCGCTTCGACACCGCGACTCCTCGGCGCGATCCCCCTCACCCAGCTTCGCCTAGACGCTGAAGCGCCAAGGCTGCGCAACCCTCTCCCCCTGGTGGGGGGCGAGGGATAAGGATTTGGCTTTCCAAAATCCATCGTCTCTGGATTGCCCTCTCCCCCCGGGATCGGAGGGAGAGGGTTGCGCAGGGTCGGCGCGGCGGAGCCGAGCCATACCCGAAGTTGGGTGAGGGTGGGCGACGAAGACCGCCTGCATCGGGGAGATGACCAAGGTCGCCCGGGAACGACTTCACCCCTCGACAGCCCCACCCCCGTCTCCCTACCCTGGCCCCAGGCGAGGGAGGCGACGATGACGGCAACCAATCTGCCCTGGGATCCGGCGATCCTGCCCCGGCCGACGCGGGATCCCGCGCGGCTCAAATCCGATATGGCCACCTTCGGTTATTGCCTGATCGAGCAGGCCTTCGATGCCGCCGAGATCGCGACGATCCGCCAGCGGCTGGAGGAGCAGGCGGAGGCCGAGCGCAAGGGCGGCTACCACACCATGTCCTATGTCCAGGACGCCGCCGGGCTGAACCAATGGGTCAATATGCTGATCAACAAGGGCATGGCCTTCCAGGCCGCCCTGTTCCATCCGCTGATCCGGGGCGTCGTCGACCATGTCCTGGGCGCGGATTATTTCCTCAGCGAGATTTCCGCCAGCATCACCCATCCCGGCAGCGGGCTGCTGCCCTTCCACACCGACCAATGGTGGATGCCGGTGCCCCAGATGCCGGGCGCTGACTACCGCCGCTCCGGCGACATCACGCGGACCAAGACCGTCACCGGCCCGCCCACCCCTGCGAACCATCCGATCAACCCGCCCATGGCGGTCAATGCCATGACAATGGTGGCTGATTTCACCGAGGAGAACGGCGCGACCCGTCTGGTGCCTTACAGCCATCTCTCCGGCCTCCAGCCCGAACCCACCATGCCCAATTCTTGTCCCAGCGTGCCCGCGTCCGGCCCGGCGGGCACCGTGGTCCTGTGGGAGGGGCGGACCTGGCACGCCGTCGGCGGCAATGCCAGCGACGCCTCGCGCTACGGTCTCGTCACCCTGTTCACCGCGCCCCAGGTGCGGACCATGCAGAACTTCACCCTGGGCACGAAGCCCGAGGTGCTGGCCGAGGCCTCGCCCGAGCTGATCGACCTGCTCGGCTTCAAGGTCTGGTACAGCTACGGCCAGACCGACCTGCTGGGCGCCAAGCTGGCCAAGCCGGCGGCCGACCTGATCGGCGAGTTGAAGCCCTAGGGCACATTGCCGAGCCAGCCGGGGCAACCGCGCCGGATCGAGGAACCCGCCATGGCCAACGACAACCAGCATGTGGACCGACCACAAGGCATCGATTCCCTGCTGCCCCAGGCGATGGCGGAGAAATGCGAAGCCTTGGGCGCGGAGAAAGCGGGGCGCGACATGCTCTCCCTCTTTGTCCTGGCGATTCTCGCCGGCGCCTTCATCGGCTTCGGCGCGCTCTTCTCGACCGTCACCGTTTCCGGCTTCGGCAACGACCTGCCCTTCGGCGTCCTGCGCCTGCTGGCCGGCATCACCTTTTCCCTTGGCCTGATCCTGGTGGTGATCGGCGGGGCGGAATTGTTCACCGGCGACAATCTGATGGTCATGGCCTGGGCCGGGCGGCGCATCGGCCTGGGCGCGCTGCTGCGCGTCTGGGCCGTTGTCTATACCGGCAACCTGGTTGGCGCGGCGGCCACGGCGGCCCTCGTCGTCGGCAGCGGCCAGCACGAGATGGCGGGCGGCGCGGTCGGCCTCGCCGCCCTGAACATCGCCCAGGCCAAGACCGAACTCGGCTGGGTCGAGGCGATGCTGCGCGGCGTGCTGTGCAACACCCTGGTCTGCCTCGCCGTCTGGCTGAGCTTCTCGGCCCGCACGGTGACCGGCAAGGTCCTGGTGATCGTGCCGCCCATCGCCGCCTTCGTCGCGGCGGGGTTCGAGCATTCGGTCGCCAATATGTATTTCTTCCCGACCGCTCTCTTCATCAAGGGCTTCGCCGTTGACGGCTTCTGGATGGCGATCGCCCACACGCCCGATTCCTTCGCCGCGCTGACCTGGGGCGCCGCGCTCGGCAATCTCCTCCCCGTGACGATCGGCAACGTGATCGGCGGCGGCGCCCTGGTCGCCGGGGTCTATTGGTTCGTCTACCTGCGCCGGCGCTAGCGGGCCGGCCGGGATTCCGGCCGCTTCTCCGTTAGCCCGCCGTTAACCCCGCACGTTCAGGCTGCGCGCTGCGGAGGACCGATGCGATGTGCCGTTGGCTGGCCTATTATGGGCACCCGATCCAACTCGACGAGGTGCTGTTCAAGCCGGAGAACTCGCTGATCCGGCAGAGCCTGCACGCGCGCTGGACCCATAGCGTGACCAATGGCGACGGCTTCGGCGTCGGTTGGTACGGCGAGCGGGAGGAGCCGGGCCTGTTCCGCGACGTCCTGCCCGCCTGGAACGACGACAATCTGTTGAGCCTCTCGGGCCAGATCCGTTCGCCCCTCTTCTTCGCCCATGTCCGGGCCTCGACCGGCACGGCGACGGCGCGGGCCAATTGCCATCCCTTCCGTGCCGGGCGCTGGCTGTTCATGCATAACGGCCAGGTCGGCGATTACGAGCGCGCCCGCCGGGCGCTCGACGCGCTGATCCCCGATGCCCTCTAAGGCCTCCGCAAGGGCACGACCGACAGCGAGGCGATCTTCCTCCTCCTGCTCGCCAACGGCTTGGACGAGGATCCGCGCGGGGCCTTCACCGCGACCGTGGCCCAGGTCGAGGGGGTGATGGTCGAATGCGGTTGTACGGCGCCCCTGCGCCTGACCGCCGCGGCGACCGACGGACGGCGCATCCACGCCCTGCGCTACGCCGCGGGCGGCGAGGCGCCCAGCCTGTTCTACGGCAGCGCCAGGGCCGGGGCGGACGGCGCCACCATGATCCTGTCCGAACCCCTCGATTCGGCCGAGAATCGTTGGATCGCCGTGCCCGATTCCCATCTTCTGGAGGCCGGGCCCGACGGCATCCGCATCGCCCCCTTCGCCCCCACCCGGGTTTCCGCGCCGGCCCGCACCGCCGCCTGAGCCTGGCGCGCCCGTGCTCCATCGCCGCGCCCGGCGGCCGATGGACAGGTCTCACCGCCCGGTTGCGCACGACCGGGGAGACAGGGAATCTTGAAAAATCGTTAGATGTTCTTTATATGTTCCCCGATCGAAATGATCGGCGGGGCAGCGCCACGGTCGCGGGATGACAACAATTGCCAAGAATCGCGAAAAAGTCGGGGCGGTTTTCGGGCAAGCCTTTGGCTCGATTGCGCTTTCGTCCCATGCGGCAAGGCGGATTCCGTGCAAATCCGGGCGGAAACCGCCGATTCGGTGCGATTCGGTGGCATTTTGCCCGAATCGTTGCGAATCGGGCCGAATCAGTTTGAAGGCGGGTGCGATGCGCCCTATCGTCCGCCCGGCCCCGTACCCCCGCGCGGCCAGAAGGTGAACGCGCCATGACCGACCTCGCCCATATCCGCAATTTTGCGATCATCGCCCATATCGACCACGGCAAATCGACCCTGGCCGACCGGCTGATCCAGGTCTGCGGCGGCCTGACCACGCGCGAACTGCGCGAGCAGGTTCTCGATTCCATGGATATCGAGCGCGAGCGCGGCATCACCATCAAGGCCCAGACGGTGCGCCTGGCCTATACCGCCAAGAACGGCGAGACCTATCAGATCAACCTCATGGACACGCCGGGCCATGTCGATTTCTCCTACGAGGTCAGCCGCTCGCTGGCGGCCTGCGAAGGGGCGCTGCTGATCGTCGATGCCAGCCAGGGGGTCGAGGCCCAGACCCTGGCCAATGCCTATCTGGCGATCGATGCGGGGCTCGAGATCATCCCCGTGCTCAACAAGATCGACCTGCCGGCGGCGGAGCCCGACCGGGTGCGCCGCGAGATCGAGGAGGTCATCGGCATCGACGCCTCGGACGCGATCTCGGTTTCGGCCAAGACCGGAGAGGGCATCGCCGAGGTGCTGGAGGCCCTGATCCATCGCCTGCCGCCGCCCAAGGGCGAGGCGGACCAGCCGCTGCGCGCACTGCTGATCGACTCCTGGTACGACACCTATCTCGGCGTCGTCACCCTGCTCCGCGTCGACGAGGGCGTGCTCCAGAAGGGCATGAAGATCCGCCTGATGGCCACGAACGCGCGTTACGACGTGGACGAGGTCGGCGTCTTCACGCCCAAGAAGACACCCGTCGCCAGCCTGGGTCCGGGCGAGATCGGCTATCTGACCTGCGGCATCAAGCATGTCGCCGACACCCAGATCGGCGACACGGTGACCGAGGATCGGCGCCGGGCGGAAAAGCCGCTGCCGGGCTTCCGGCCCTCCCTGCCGGTCGTCTTCTGCGGCCTCTTCCCGGTCGATGCGGCGGCCTTCGAGGATCTGCGCGAAAGCCTGCAGAAGCTCGCCCTGAACGATTCGTCCTTCGTTTTCGAGGCCGAGACCTCGGCTGCCCTGGGCTTCGGCTTCCGCTGCGGCTTCCTGGGGCTGCTCCATCTCGAGATCGTGCAGGAGCGGCTGAGCCGCGAATTCGACCTCGATCTGATCGCGACCGCGCCCAGCGTCATCTACAAGGTCCATATGACCGACGGCTCGATGGTCGAGATGCACAACCCGGCCGATATGCCGGACCCGGTCAAGATCGAAGGCATGGAGGAGCCGTGGATCCGCGCCACGATCCTCGTGCCGGCCGAGTATCTGGGCGCCATCCTGACCCTGTGCGAGGACCGGCGGGGCGAACAGATCGATCTGACCTGGGCGGGCGATCGGGCGATGGCGCAATACCGCCTGCCGCTCAACGAGGTGGTCTACGATTTCTACGACCGGCTGAAGAGCGCGTCGCGCGGCTATGCCAGCTTCGACTACCAGATCGAGGATTATCGGCCGGGCAATCTGGTCAAGCTCTCGATCATGGTGAACGGCGAGCCGGTCGATGCCCTGGCGATGATCGTGCCGCGCAATAAGGCCGAGGGGCGGGGCCGGGCCCTGTGCGAGCGGCTGAAGGAACTGATCCCGCGCCAGCTCTTCAAGATCGCCATCCAGGCGGCGATCGGCGGCAAGGTCGTCGCGCGCGAAACCCTGAGCGCGCTGCGCAAGGACGTCACGGCCAAATGCTACGGCGGCGATATCAGCCGCAAGCGCAAGCTGCTCGAGGCCCAGAAGCGGGGCAAGAAGCGGATGCGCCAGTTCGGCCAGGTCGAGATTCCGCAGAGCGCCTTTCTCGAGGCCCTCAAGCTGAACGACAGCTAGGCCGTCAGCGCCTTCCGCCGCGCCGTGATCGGCAGAGGAAGGTCAGCACCACGCCCGGCACGCCGAGCACGAGCACGGCCGGCCAGGTCAGCACGGTGACGATGACCGGATCCCAGAGACTGGGCAGAAGATAGCGTTGAATGGCGGCCTGGGCGCCGTTGAGGCTGGCGCGATGCAGGTCGTACCAGACCTGGCCCGCGGCATGGATGGGGAACGCGCCGGTCTGCCAAGCGCCCCATATTTCCCAGGCCAGCACGGCGAATGCCGCCGCCAGCAGAACCCAGCCGATAAACCGTCCGACCGCCATGGCGATGCGCCCTCCTGCGCTTACTCCATGCCAGGATGGGCGGCGAAAGCGGATCGCGCAACGCCCTAGTTCGGCGGCGCCCGAAACGCCCGCGTGAAGCGCCGGCCGCTGCGCGAATCCGGCGCTGGCCCCCGGGCCCGCGCTTTGCTACTTTCCCCGGCCTTGCCGGAGGGATGGCCGAGCGGTTGAAGGCGCACGCTTGGAAAGCGTGTATGCGGTAACCCCGTATCGTGGGTTCGAATCCCACTCCCTCCGCCAACTTCCTTTTGCAAACTCGCGAAGGCGCGCCAATGGCGGCGAAATTCCTTTAGCATTCAAAGGGGTTTGGCCAGACCGACCGAACCTCAGA
>JAQCGR010000193.1 GCA_027619995.1 Pseudomonadota bacterium
CGCGCACGATGTTCGAGATCAGTTCGACTTCCGGCGGCAGTTCGTCGGGCTTCCCGCCATACTCGTAGCCGTCCGCGCCGTGCACCTCGCCGAAGCGGCGGGCGAATTCAACCAACTGGTCGTCATCGAGATTCTGGTCCCGAATCAGGAGAACGTAATGCTCATGCCACGCGTTCTCAATTTCCGCGAACACCTCCGTCGGCATTGGTTTGGTGAGATCGACGCCGCGAATTTCGACACCCAGCGCCTTTCCGGTGGGCACGACTTCCAGATTGTCCATCGTGTTCGCACAAGTCTTCATGATGTTTCCTCCACGAACGGGTTGTTGGGCCGCAGATGAATCGGCGGGCCTGGCGTGGCTTCATCGCATCAGGCCATCCGGGACCTCGGAGCCGGATTGCCGTCCGCGCCTGCGCAATATTTCGGCGACGAACAGTAGAAACAGGGAAAGAGTAATCAGCATGGCAGCGACGGCTGCGATCGTCGGATCGATCTCCTCGCGGACGCCGTCCCACATCCGTTTCGGCAGGGTGGTAGCACGCGTGCCACTGATGAAGATCGCAATGACGAGTTCGTCGAATGACGCAAGGAACGCAAACAGCGCGGCGACGACCACAGCCGGCCGAATCAAGGGAAACGTTACCTTCCAGAATGCCGTGATGCGTCCCGCTCCGAGTGTCCACGCCGCCTGTTCCAAGGTGATGTCGACTTTCGCGAGAGCCGCTGACACGACAACGACGACGTAGGGAACGGCAATAACCGAATGGGCTAGGATCAGGGCCGTCCGGGTGCCAATCAATCCATATCCGGCAAATTGGTAATAGAGCGCGACGGCGAGCACGATCGTTGGGACGATGATGGGGGCCAGAAGCAGGCCGAGTACAGCCTTCTTGCCGGGGAAGCGGCCGCGAACGATCCCGATAGCGGCCAAGGTGCCGGCGATCGTGGCCAACACCATTGCGACGGTTGCGACCTCGAAACTTGTGATCGTGGGGCGCACCCAATCCGGCCGCCCGAAGTAATTTTCGAACCACCGCGTCGAATAGTCCGGTGGCGGGAATTGCAGATAGGGCGCGTCGCTGAAGGCGAGCGGAAAGACGATGGTGATCGGAGCCACCATGAAGAAGAGGACGGCCCAGCCGACCACGCCCGAGAATGAAGGCAGGGGCAGACGAAGCAACAGAGGGGTCCAACGACTTTGCTCGCGACCAAGCCGTCCGGTCGAGGTGAATGGCCGGGTTGCGGCCGCCCAGATTCGGAGTATCCAGGAAATCGCGCGGCCGATCAGCGGAGACTCGTTCCCGCCACCGGCAAGCACCCGGTTGTAGAGGGTCACGAGCAGCAGGGTGGCGAGCAACAATGCAACGGACATTGCCGACGCCAGCGGCCAGTTGAACAGGCGGTTGACCTGGCGCTCGATCAGCATGACGAAGGTCGTGTCAGAGAGCCCGCCGAGCAGGGCGGGGGTTACGAAGAATCCGATGGCCAGAATGAAGACCAGGAGCGAGCCGGCGAGAACGCCCGGCAGGCTCAGGGGCAGGAAGATCAGGAAAAAGGCCGAAGTCTTGCCGGCGCCCAGACTTCGCGCGGCGGACAGCAGCCGAAGGTCGATCCGCTGCATAATCGCATAGAGCGGCAGGACCATAAACGGCAGCATGATATGGACCATGCCGATATAGACGCTCGTGCTGTTGTAGAGCAGCGTCATGGGAGCATCGGTGATGCCCAGCGCCATGAATCCTTCGTTCACCAAACCCTTTCGGCCCAGGATAACAATCCAGGCATAGGTTCGGACGAGCAGGCTCGTCCATAGGGGAAGGATAACCAGAAGTGCGATGACGCGCCGCGTCGTATCGGACGACCGCAACATCAGATAGGCGACGGGATAGCCTAGGAAGAGGCAAAGGCCCGTGACGGTAATCGACAGCCAAAGCGTCCGCACGAGAACCGCCAGCAGAATGTCGTCGCCGACGAGGTTTTGATAGAAACCCAAGGTCCAGCCGTCTTCACCGAAGCTCAGCAGAAAGATCTGGGCAAGCGGTGCGATGAAGACGCCGAGCAGCAACAGCAGCGCCGGCACGAGCAGCAGCAGGCTCAGCAATCGCCCTTGATCGGCAAAGGAGCGTTGCTTCGCCGGGGCGTTCCCGGCGGCGAATCGGGTGGCGGATACGCTCGGCACGGTCCGTCGCGCCTCTACTCGCCGGCTTGGGACAAGACAGGCGAGACGCCCGCGTGATGCAACGCGAGTCGGCGCTCGAGGCGGTCCAGAAGACAGTCCAGTTCCGCGTGATCGACGGCGGAAAGACGAACCCCGGGCCGTCGAACATGACCGGTGGCAATAAGGCCGCGCCGGCGCAGGATTTCTTTTCGAACGGCAAGGCCGAAGCCGGGCTGCTGTTCGTAGCGCAACACCGGGAGATAGGCGTCGAACAGGTCGTCGGCAGCGTCCCGATCACCCGCGGTCATCAGGCGCAGGACCTCGACTAGCATTTCCGGATAGGCAAAGCCGGTCATGGCCCCATCCGCGCCGCGGCCGAGTTCGAGCGGATAATAGAGCCCGCCATTACCGACGACGATGGAGAGCCGCCGCAATCCGGCGGCCTCGCTTTCAGCGCGAATCCGGCTGAGTTTCGTCAGGCCGGGGCAGTCCTCGTGCTTGAACATCACCAAGCTTTCGGCCTCGGCGATCAGCCTGAGAATGACCGCAACGGTGATATGCGTCCCGGTCGCCTGCGGATAATCCTGCAGGCACAGGGGAATGTCCGGCCCCAGAGTGTCGGCGACGGCTGAGATGTAGCTGTAGACCTCGTCGTCCGTCTTCAAACCGCTGGGCGGGGACACCATGACCCCCGCAGCGCCGGATTCCATGGCTTCGTTCGAAAGGTCCTTCAGGCCGTGCAAGGACGATTGGCTGACGCCGACCACGATGGGGAGGCGGCCATCGCAGCGGTTCAAAACGTGCCGGGCGAAGTTCACGGATTCGTCGCGGGTCAGTTTATGCGCCTCGCCCATCATGCCAAGGACGGTGATGCCGGCGACGCCGCAGGCGATGTAGTGGTCGATCAAACGATCGGCGCTGTCGAAATCCAGGTTGCCGGTATCGTCGAAGGGCGTGGCCGCAATGACGAAGACTCCTTGGCTCTGCTCGCTGATCCTATGTCCCGGCATCGATGCGCCTCTCCTTTTCTGTGTGCTGTTTCTACGAGCTGGAAACGATGAGCTCGCGCGGGAACGCGGTCAGCCGCTCGAAACCGGAATCCGTGATCGCGATCGTCTCCGATAGTCCGAAGCCGCGCGCCAGAAGGTAAGTGTGAAACGTCATGCCAGGACGAAAGCTCCAATCCGATGTCGGGCTTGCCTCCAAGGCCTCACCGCCCGACGGCGGCAGCAACAGGCCGACCGAATAGAAGGTCTTGTTGGTGTATTGCGTGACCAATCCCTCGCCCAACATGCGCGACCGATAGATGCGGTCTGGCGTGGTGGCGGGAACGCCCGGGGCGACGGCGGCCATGGCCTCGTCCTGAATCGCCACGAGACGCTCGGCGAAGGCGGTTTCATCGGGTGTTGCCCGGCCGACCTTGATCGGCCGCATGAAACGGGCGTGATAGTGCCGGACGCAGGGAATGGTTTCGAGTTGAACCGTATCGCCGGCCTTGAGGACTCGGTCCGTATAGCTGCCGTGAAGATGCAGCGCGCCTTCACCGGAGGACAGAACGCCTGGGCCTGGAATATCGCTTCCGGACCGGATCATGGCATCGCAGATTGAAGCCGCGAGTTCGCGCTCGCTCGTGCCGGGGCGGGCGGCTTTCGCCGCGGCGGCCATCCCGGCCTCCGCACACCGGCCGGCATGGCGCATATAAGCGATTTCTCGCGGTGATTTGATAAGGCGCAGCGAGCGGGAGATGTCGCTGGAATTCGATAGCTCGGCGCCGTCCAGCGCGGACGCGATCGCCGCGAAGCGGGCCGCGGAGAGGGGCCAGGCCGACATTTCGATACCCAGTTTCGGCCCCGAGCCGAGGAGTGCGCGGACCATGCCCGCGCCGATGGCGACCGGATCGTCCGTATCGGTCCAATAGGCATGGCCCTGGAAGGCGGCGGTGCGTTCGAGATAGTAGGCCTCGACGTCCCGGCAGCAGATCATCGGTTCACCGGCGGCGGGCACGACGGCAAATTGGAAAGACGAATAGCCTCGTGTGAAGAAACCAGTCAGCCAAGTCACCGATTCGGGTTGGAAGAGCAGCACGCCGTCGAGTTGCTTTTCGGCGATCTTGGCCTGCAGCCGTTCCAGGCGCGCGGAATACTCTTCGAACGGAAACCAAGACTCGACCAACCCCGGAAGGTCGCGAACGACGCCTGTGCTTGTATCGGACATTTGATGGGTGCCGTCGGAATGTAAGTAACGCGAGTCTGCGGGAAAAACCGGCCCCGCCGCCCTATGGCGGGGCCGGTTGACGCGGAACTACTGGAGAGTGAACTGGTTCCACATCTCCTGGTTCCTTTCGATATTGTTTTTGCCGTCCGGGCCCACCGTGGCCCAGAACTCGGCATTCAACAGCACCTGCTTGGCCAGGTTATCGGGATGGGAGGGAAGGATGCGGCCCTCGTCCTCGGTCAGATAGTCGAACGCCTTGAGATTGACCGGCCCGAGCGGCTGGATCTTGACCAGGGCAGCCTGAATTTCCGGCCGGGGCGCGAACTCGATGAACTTCATCGCGTTTTCGTAGTTCTTTGCGCCCTTGGGGATCATCCAATAGTCGAACTGCATCAGTCCGCCGTTCCAAACGAAGTTGACCGGTGCACCATCCTTCATCAGCTTGAATATTCGACCGAGCGTCGCCGGGGCCACCACGACCTCCCCGTCGACCAGGGCCTGAGGTGGCATTGCCGAAGCGGTCGCGAACTTCACGACATGCGGCTTGATCTTGGCGATGCTCGCATAGGCACGCTCCATGTCGAGCGGATACAGGTTCTCCTTCGAAACGCCATCCGCGAGAAGTGCGTATTCGAGCGGCGGAACGACCCAGTCGCCGGCATCGATCATCCGCGGCCCGGGAAACTTTTCGACATCCCATACGTCAGCCCAGCTTTGGGGATGGTTGTCGCCCGGGAAAGCCTCGGTGCTGTAAGCAATGACCTTGGTATAGAAGAAGTTGCCGAGACCGTAAGGGTGAACGACCTCGGGCACGATGTCCGGCATCATGGACTTCAGGTAGTTGTCGTAGTCGATCTTTTCGGCCAGACCTTCGCGGGCGAGAATCAGCAGGTCGCCGGGCGTAATGCCCGAGACATCCCATTCTGTGTTGCCGCTTTCGACCATTGCCTTGATCTTGGCGAGGCTGGGCCCGGTGGCCTCGATGACCTTGATGCCGGTCTCTTCCTCGAAAGGCTTGAACATCGTCTCGCGCTGGGCGTCCTGAAAGGATCCGCCCCAGGACGCGACGACCACACTGCCCTTGTCCTGCGCGACCGCGACATTCGCGCCCGCTGCCAAAGCCCCGGCGACCAAGATTGCCGAGGCGTGTTTCAATAGATGTTTCATAGATCTACCTCCCATACGTTTCCGCAGTTATTGACCCGTCGATCGTGACGTCGATCGAAAGGGCGAATCGGTCGTGAGGTCCGATCCGCTTGTGGACGGGTGACGACAATTGCCGTCATTCCGCCAATCCTGGATGCGTGTCGGCCCGGCCAGGGGCAAATGACCCGCTGGCCTTGCGACCGGCATATCGCAGGAATTCGCGCAGCATCGTCTTGGCTTTCGTTGCGTCGTCGGCCTGGGCGATCAGCGCGTCGACATCCGCGCCGTCGTTCTCCAGACGCGCGCGGTTTCGCGAGAACCAGGCGGGCGCTTCGGCCCGCGTTATCTCCAGATGGCCCTGCACGCCCCAGGCTGGGACTTCTCGGTGGCGCCACATCTGATTCGGGCATTCAGGAGTGCGCCCGAGAACGACCATGTCGCGATGGTCGTGACGCACCTCGTCGTTGTGCCACACGAACATGCGAACCTCGCCACCCAATTCGGCGCAAAGCGGATCGCGCCTCGCGGCATCGGACGTCTCCAGATCGAGATAGCCGATCTCGCAGACTCCACGCCGAAAAACCTGGTCCCGGCCGCAGAGCGCCGAGGCGATGATCTGGCTGCCGAAGCAAACACCAAACATCGGAATGTCGCGCTCGGCCGCGTCTTCGATTAGACCGTGCTGGCGGTGAATCCAATCGACATCGTCGTAGGCCCCCTGAGGGCTCCCGGAGAGATAAATCGCGTCGTAACCGGAGATGTCCTCAGGCATGTCGCCACCGGCAGCCCAGCGGGCTTCGATGTGCCAATCGCCGCCGGCAAACCGATCCAGAATCTCCGGCCGCGCATCAGCTCGTGGCGTGTTGTTCAGCAACAGGATCGTTGGCGGTCGCGTCATAGCATCGTCCGGTGTCCGTCATCAAAATATTTGGGACCACTGAGCCTGTTTCATAACGGAGGATCTGGCTCATCTTGGA
>JAQCGR010000194.1 GCA_027619995.1 Pseudomonadota bacterium
CTCGTCCCAATGGGAGAGAACGCGCTGCGCCGCCGCCGGAACGTAGTAGCGGGCATAATCGGGCCCCTGGAAATCGATCACCGATTGCAGGGATTCGAAGGTCATGATCGTGACGAATTCGACCGCGTCGCCGGCTTCCCGGCGGAGCAATTCGATGCCGCGATACCCGTCGATCCGTTTGGCTTCGATGCCGGCGAAAACCTCGCTCAGCAGCAGGGCCTCATAGGCATCGGCATTTTCCGACGTGGTCCAGCCGCGCCACACTCGCATTATCATCCTTCACTCCTGACGAGAGGTTGGGTTTGCGTAGCGCACGCAAGATTCCACCGAATCCGGGGGCATGTCCTTGCGAATCGCGATGCCAAAATAGATATTTCAGCAATGAAACCGGCGAAAAACGGAACTGGGGGGCACAGAATGTCTGAAAGGGGTCTGGACGAAGCGGATCTGCGCATTCTGGACGCACTCCAAGAGGATGGGCGGCTGAGCAATGTCGAACTGGCCGAGCGCGTCCATCTATCGCCGTCGCCCTGTCTGCGCCGGGTGCAGCGGCTGGAGGAGGAGGGAGTGACCCTCGGATACCGGGCAGCTCTGGATCGACCGAGGATCGGTCTGGGACTGACCGTCTATGTCGAAATCACGGTGGTGGGGCATTCGCGCGAGAATGCCGACCGGGTGGGCAAGGCCCTGGTGGCACTGCCTGAGGTGGTATTCTGCACCATGATCTCGGGCGAGGCCGATTTCCTGGCGGAAATCGCGGTCGCCGATCTCGCCGCCTATGAGCGCCTTTTGTCGGCTCATCTGCTGACCATGCCGATGGTCGGCGGCATCCGCTCCAATTTCGCGCTGCGGATCATCAAGGCCAATGGGGCGCTGCCGCTGTCCCGGTCGGGGTCGCGGCCGGGGCCGCTGTCGGGTGGGGCAGGGCGCGCGTGCGCCTAATCCGCGGCTTCGGCCGCGCGTTCCTCGGCCTTCGCCCGGTCCCAGAAGGCGTCGAGCTCGTCCAGGCTCATCGCGTCGGGATCACGGCCGCTTTCCCGGCACAGGGCCTCGATACGGCGGAAACGGCGCTCGAATTTGGCATTGGTGCCGCGCAGGGCTGTTTCGGGGTCGAGGCGCAGATGGCGCGCCAGGTTGACGGTGACGAAGAGGACATCGCCCATTTCGTCCTGGAGGCGCGCCTTGCTGCCGCCGGTTTCCATTTCGTGGCGCAGTTCGGCGATTTCCTCCTCGATCTTGGCGAGGATGGGTGCCGCTTCGGCCCAGTCGAAACCGATCCGCGCGGCGCGTTTCTGCAGTTTCTCGGCGCGCAGGAGGGCGGGGAGGGCGAGGGGCACATTGTCGAGCACGCTGGCCGGGCCCTCGCCGGCCTTATCGGCCCTTTCGGCAGCTTTCACGTCCTCCCAGGCGACCCGCTGGGCGGCTTCGTTCTCGAGGGTCCGGTCGCCAAAGACGTGAGGGTGGCGGCGCACCATCTTGTCTGAAATTGCGGCCGCGACATCCTCGAAGGCGAAAAGGCCGGCTTCCTCGGCGATGCGCGCATGGAAAACGACCTGGAGCAGCAGGTCGCCCAGCTCGTCGCGCAGATCGGCCGTGTCGCCGCGCTGGATCGCATCGGCGACCTCATAGGCTTCCTCGATCGTATAGGGCGCGATGGTCTCGAATGTCTGCCCGATATCCCAGGGGCAACCGCCGTCGGGATCGCGCAGGCGCGCCATGATGGTGAGGAGCCGCTGGATATTTGGAAGGTTCGCATCATCGGTCATGGCGGGCAGATTAGCCGACCGACCCGGCGGTGGGGAGGCCAAGGACGCCCACCATTCCTGTCTATGGATAAATATCACTAATACGCATAATGTATATTATGGAAAATAATTAGCTGCTAATTTCTAAGAGCATAGGAAAACTGGCAGTTCCGCCGCATTCGGTCTCCCCCCAGTTTTCCAGATCTGCTCCAGCGCCGATTTCCATAATAGACTGCGGATGCCTTCCCACAGGAATTCAGAAAAGGATTCGGAACATGAGACTGACAACCGCCCATGTCGCCTTTGCACTGGCGCTCGGCCTCGCCACGATAACGGCGCCCGCCCTTGCCGACGATCATAAGATGACGGAAGAAGGTCGCGCGGCCGTTTCCGCCTTCGTCGCCGGCGTCCACGGTGGACCGGACGCCATCGCGCCGCTTCTCGCCCCGGAATACCAGATCATGCGGTCGAACGGCGTCGGCTACGGCAGGGCCGGTTATATCGAACACGGCGTCGGCACCGTGAAATCCGGGCCGGATTTCGCGCTCGACGAGCTGGTCGCGACCCAGGAAGACGATGTGATGGTCGTGCGCTACATGCTTTCGGTCGAAGAGACGATCCAAGGCAAGACGGTCGCGAAACGGGCGCCGCGGCTGACCGTGTTCCGCAAGATTGACGGCCAGTGGAAGGTCGTCGCCCACGGCAATTTCGCCTCGATCGAATAATAATGCCGCGAGCGCCTGCGGCCGTGGGTTCTAGACCTCGATGACCATGCCGTCATAGGCCGGTTCGACGCCGCGCGGCAGGCGGCGGGCCAGGTCGTGGTATTCGAAGAGCCGGTGGTTCATATGGGTCAGGATGGCGCGCCGGGGCCGCACCCGGTCGATCCATTCGAGGCTGCGCTCGAGATGGGCATGGGCCGGATTGGGCATCTCCGTCAGGCAGTCCACGATCCAGGTATCGACGCCCTCGAGGGCAGCGAATGCGGCATCGTCCAGGGCCCAGGGCATCGGTCGAATAGGCGATCTTGCCGAACCGGTATCCCAGGGTGTCGCCGCGCCCCGGTCCATGGTCCTGAACGAAGGATTCTACCCGGATTCCGCCGATTTCGAACGGCGCGTCGATGACATTGGCGGTCAGTTTGGGGCGGTACCAGAAGCCGCCCGGTGCGGGTCCGCCTGCCTCGAAGATATAGCTGAAGCGTTCCTGCAGATTGGCCATGGTTTCCGCGTCGGCCCAGGCGTCCAGCGGCCCATCCGTCAGAAAATTCAGCGCGCGCAATTCGTCGATGCCATGGGCATGGTCGGCATGGGCATGGGTGTAGAGCACGGCGTCGAGCCGCAGGATCCGGTGGCGCAACAGTTGCTGGCGCACATCGGGGCCGGAATCGACCAGGATCGCCGCCCCCTCCCCGGCTTCTCTCCCAGCTTCGTCCGGGCCCCCTTCCACCAATATGGACGAACGGGTGCGCGTGTTGCGGGGATCAGCCGAGGTGCAGACCGGACAGTTGCAACCGAGCATGGGCACGCCCGCGGCAAGGCACCGCAGCCGAGGATCGTGACCCTCATCGGGTGGTCAGAACGGCCGACAGCGCCTGCGCCGCAACCGGTATCGGCCGGGCCTTTTCGAACAGGCGGAAGAAATTGGCCGTCGTCGCCTCGGCCAGCGCCTCCGGCGCGACGCCTTTGACCTCGGCCAGGCAGGCCGCCGTATGGGTCACGAAGGCCGGCTCGTTGCGCTTGCCGCGCTTGGGCACGGGCGCGAGATAGGGCGCGTCGGTTTCGACCAGCAAACGGTCGAGGGGAAGATCGCGGGCGATCTCGCGCAGTTCTTCCGCCCGCTTGAAGGTCAGGATCCCCGACAGCGAAATATAAAAACCAAGTTCGATAGATTTTTCAGCAAGTTCCCGAGAAGTACTAAAGCAATGTATCAGTCCTTTGAGGCGGCCGTCGGCGGTGCCGTCGCGGAGCATTTCGATGGTGTCATCATCGGCGTCGCGGGTATGGACGATGAGCGGCAGTCCGGTCTCCCGCGCCGCCTCGATATGGGATTGGAAGCTGCGGCGCTGGGCCGCCCGGTCGCTGTTGTCGTAGAAATAGTCGAGGCCGGATTCGCCGATGCCGACGACCTCGGGGAATTCGGTCAGGGCGACGATCTCGGCAGGGTTCTCGACCCCCTCCTCGTCCGCGTCATGGGGATGCACCCCGACGGAACACCACATGTCGTCGTATTGGGCGGCAATCGCGCGGATTTCGGCCGCGTGGCTCAGCTTGGTGCAGATCGTGACGAAAGCGCCGACCCCGTTGGCGCGGGCGCGGCGCACGACCTCGTCCCGCTCCTCGGCGAAATCCGGGAAATCGAGATGGCAGTGGCTGTCGACCAGCATCGCCATCGCTCAGCCCTCCCCGCCCTCTTCCTCGACATAGCGTGGAAAGACGCCTTCGGGCTTGGGCAGCGCGGTGCCGGGGCGCAGCGCGCCGTTGGCGCCGAGATCGGCGAAGCCGCGCGCCCCCTCCTCCACCGCAAGCTGATCGAGCAGCTTCGCGCAGGACTCGGGCATGAAGGGCTGGATCAGGATGGCGAGGTGGCGGATCGTCTCGGCCAGGGCATAGAGCACGGTGGCCATGCGGTCGGGATCGGTCTTGCGCAGGGTCCAGGGCGCCTGGGCATCGACATAGCGGTTGGCGTCGCCGATCACCGCCCAGATAGTCTCGAGTGCCTTGTGGAAGGCCTGGGAATCGAAAAGCGGCCGGGCGGCGTCGAGCAGGCCATGGGCTGAGGACAACAAGGCCTCATCCTCCGGCGAGAACGGCCCCCGCTGGGGCACGGCCGCGCCGCAATTCTTGCCGATCATGCTGAGGACGCGTTGGGCCAGGTTGCCGAGATCGTTGGCCAGATCGCCGTTGATCCGATTGGCGATTGCCCGCGGCGAGAAATCGCCGTCATTGCCGAAGGGCACCTCGCGCATCAGGAAATAGCGCGTCTGGTCGAGGCCGTAGCGTGCGAAGAGATCGTAGGGATCGATGATATTGCCGAGGGATTTGGAGATCTTCTGCCCCTCGTTGGTCCACCAGCCATGGGCATAGACGCGCTTGGGCGGCTCCAGCCCGGCGGCCATCAGGAAGGCCGGCCAATAGACCGCGTGAAAGCGGATGATGTCCTTGCCGATCATATGCAGGTCGGCGGGCCAGAAGCGGCGGTATAGCGCGCTGTCCGTGTCGGGATAGCCGGCGGCCGTGATGTAGTTGGTCAGCGCGTCGATCCAGACATACATGACATGGGCCGGATCGTCGGGCACCGGTACGCCCCAGTTGAAGCTGGTGCGCGAGACGGAGAGATCGAGCAGCCCGCCCTTGACGAAGCTGACGACCTCGTTGCGCCGGCTGTCGGGGCCAATGAAATCGGGATTTGCCTCGTAATAGGCCAGCAGACGGTCCTGCCAGGCCGAGAGCTTGAAGAAATAGCTCGGCTCCTCGACCCATTCGACCTCGGCCCCGGTCGGGGCAAGCTTCTTGCCCGCAGGACCATCGATCAATTCGCTCTCGGCGTAATAGGCCTCGTCCCGCACCGCGTACCAGCCGGAATAGCTGCCGAGATAGATTTCGCCGCGCGCGGCAAGTTCGCGCCAGAGCGCCTGGCAGGCCTCGGTATGGCGCGTTTCCGTGGTGCGGATGAAATCGTCGTTCGACGCATTCATCGCGGCGACCAGATCGCGGAAATTCGCCGAGACCTTGTCGACGAAATCCTGGGGTGTCATGCCCGCGACCTGGGAGGCCTTTTCAACCTTCTGGCCGTGTTCGTCCGTGCCGGTCAGAAAATGCACATCGAAGCCGTCCAGGCGCTTGAACCGCGCCAGCACGTCGCAGGACAGGGTGGTATAGGCGTGGCCGATATGGGGCACGTCGTTGACGTAATAGATCGGCGTCGTGATGTAGAACGACCTGCCGCCGCCCACGCCTTCTTCCCCGGTGTCTTGACCCTTGGCCATATTGTTGTCGGCTCCTTAGGCGCGCCCGGCATGGGCCGCCGCGCGAAACCATAGTCATCGCGGGGCCGCATTCAACTGCGGCGGTGAAAGTCGCTCTCGCTGGGTTCAGCCCCGCGCGGGCGCTTCGAGGCCCAACAGGGCGGTTTGCAGAACCTGGCGGCGGTCGAGATTCTGCCAATCGGCGCTGCGCAGCAGGTCTTCGGCCGATGCGATCGCATCGGCCCAGCCCTCGACCCCGCCGCGTTGGATCAGGCGCGACAGCAGTGCCGCCTCGACCGAATCGGGTGCCATGACCTCGCCCGTCGCCTTGGCCCTCAGGAGCCGCGCGAGCACGCCGCGCAGCAGTTCGACAACAGTCGCAAAACTCTCGTTGTCGCCGCCCCGGCCGGCGGCCTTGTCGCCCAATGCCGCAATCGCGCGGATGTCCAGCACGGGAAGACCGTTGAGCAGCGCGAGCAACTCGCGGTACAAGGCGGGTCCGTCGCGCCGGGCGAGTTCGATGGCACGGCCCGGGCTGCCTTCGCTCAAGCGGGCGAGCAACCGCGCTTCTTCCTCGCCGATTTCCGGCATCCCGTCGCGCAGGATGCGGACCACGTCAACCTCGGCCAGGGCGTGCAGGATCAGCTTGCGGCAG
>JAQCGR010000005.1 GCA_027619995.1 Pseudomonadota bacterium
TCCCGATCTTCGTGGCGGCGGCGGGCCATGTGACTCGCCAGATGAAGGATATCGAGGGTTTCGACAAGATCGTCCCGATCGGCGGCGGCGCCCTGTTCGCCAAGGACTTCATCACGGCGGCGGGCGATTCGGTCGTCGGCTTCAAGATCACTTTCCCCGACGTGTCCGTGGAAGCGATGGGCGAGGATTACCCCAAGCTCGTGGCGACCTATAAGGAAATGTTCGGCGAGGCGCCGATCCAGGGCTTCCATGCCCATGCCTACGACGCCGCGCGGATCCTGTCCGAGGCGATCGAGAAGGTTGCCGTCACCGACAAAGCCGGCAACACCTATATCGGGCGCAAGGCGTTGCGTGACGCGGTCTTTTCGACCCCGGCATTCAATGGCATCAGCGGCCCGATCAAATGCGATGAATTCGGCCAGTGCGGTCAGTTCACCTTCGCCGTTTACGAGTTCACCAGTGCCGATGCCGACTCCTTCGAGCCGGGCGTGAACCCGAAGAAGCTCTACACGACGTCGGGCAAGTAGTACCGGTCGAAGAGTGGCATTCCAGCGCCGGTCCGATCCGTCGGGCCGGCGCTTTTTCTTTGGCCCTCGGATGGCTGAGTTGACTCGTCAAGGCGCCAGTGCATAATCCGCCGCTTGCGCTGGAGCCTTAAAACAAAAAACAGGGCCCATAAAAATTGCGCGTCAGGGTGGGTGGGAAACGTGACGGGACCAACGGTCGAGCGGTTCAGTTTTGAAAGATGTTTCGCACCGCAGCCATTTCGGCGGTTGCAGTGCGGATTCTTTCGACATGGTGCCCAGTGGGCGGTGCTCGATCGGTTCGAGACATCGCCGACGTTTTTTCCTTGCATCGCAAAACGACCGGTTATGCAGGCGGCACAACCATACCGGCAGTTGCCTGCTCGGCCGGTCTATGCTGAACTTAAGGCGGGGACTTTGGGCGAAGATGGGACGGAGAGACGATCATCGTCTTGACCCATCTGATTGTTTCAAGTCGTCGAATGAATGCGGGCGAATCGCGAAAAACGCGATCGTTCGTTCTAGCTTCGGACGCGGCCCCTATGGTCGGTTGCTGCGTCCGTCGTGAGGGGAAAGGCAACCGTACGCAATGAGGGGCCTAACCCAGGGAACAATGTGCAACATGGAGGAGTTTAACTGATGAAGAGATCTACTCTCTTGAAATCAATCGCCGCCGCGGCGGTTGTCGGAGCGGGCGCACTTGCCGCCGCACCGGCGATGTCCGCAGAAGTGGACGGCGTGATGGATGATTTGCGGGTCGTCAAGATTCGCGCAGGTGAGCCGATCACGATCGGTGTCTACGAAGTCCTGTCCGGCCCGGACACTGCGCTTGGTCTCGATCAGTGGCGCGGTATTCAGGTCGCGGCCAGCGATGCCGGTGACAAGGTCGCCGGCCATGCGATCCGCTTCCTCACCGAGGATACCGGCTGCAATGCCGAAGGCGGGCAGACTGCGGCGACCAAGATCGCAGCCAATACGCAGACCGTCATTGCGCTCGGCGGCTCATGCTCCAGCGCCACGACGCCCGCCGCGCCGATTCTCTGGAAGGCGGGTATTCCGAATATCTCCACCTCGGCTTCGTCGCCGGCGCTGACCGCTCCGGACCGTGGTCCCGGCTACGACGGCTTCGTTCGTGTGATTTACAACGATAATTGGGCCGGCAAGGAAGTCGGCGATTGGGCGGTCAACGTGATGGGCTTCAAGCGCTTCGCGACGATCCATGACGGCAGCCCCTATGCCGAGAAACTGGTTCGTGTCTTCCAGAAGCGCCTTGTCGAACTGGGCGCCGAATTGGTTTCCGACGAAGCCGTGTCGCCGACCGATGTCGATATGCGCCCGGTCCTGACCAAGATCGCGACCTCCAAGCCCGACTTAATCTATTCGCCGACCTTCGTCGCGGCGACGGCTTACATGCTGCGGCAGAAAACGGAGATCGCTGGTCTCGAGAAGACCATGTTCGTCGGTTCGGACGCTTCGTTCGGCGCGCAGCTGCTCGAGGCCGCCGGCAAGGACGTGGTCGGCTACAAGATCACGACCACGGCGCAGGAAGTCGAAGCCCAGGGCGAGGGTTATCCCGCCATGCGCGAGAAGTACAAGGAGATGTTCGGCGAGTATCCGATCCAGGGCTTCCACGGCAATGGTTATGACGCTTTCATGATGGCCAAGAACGCGATCGAGAAGGTCGCCGTGGTGAAGGACGGGGCCACGTATATCCCGATTGCGGCCCTGACTGCCGCTGTCAAGGCGACCAAGGACCACAATGGCATGACCGGCATGCTGACCTGCGATCAGTATGGCGACTGTGCGGTGTACAAGTTCGCGGTCTACGAGTTCAACTCGGACGACAAGTCCACTCTCGAGATGGGCAAGAACCCGAAGCGTATCTACCCGGAGAAGTTTTAGTAGGGTAGCAATCCACAAATACCTTTAGCCGGGCGGTGTCGGGGCCGTTGTCCACGATCCCGTACCGCTCGGCCTTTTAAGAGTTTATCTCTCGGAATTTAGGAAACTGGGGCTTTCCAGGGGACTTGGAGGAATGCAGAAATATTTCGATATCGAGTTCTGGAGGCGCGTCACTTACGTTGACGTGACACTCTGGCTGATGCGCGCGGCCGTAATTATCGTCGTGGTCTGGGGAACCATCGGTACGCTTATCGACGGCCGTTATTCAAACGAACAGTGGTTCGATTTCGTGATGTTCGGCCTGACGATGGGCGGTATCTACGCCTTGGTCGCCTTGGGCTACACGATGGTCTATGGCATCTTGCGGCTGATCAACTTCGCCCATGGCGATATCTTCATGACGGGGGCTTTCACGGCCTATTTCGTGGCCAGTCCGTTGGGAAAATCCGGCTTCCTGGAAGAGAATCTGCTGATCAGCATGATCATCATCTGCCTCACGGCGATGGTGACATGCGTCATCATCGCACTGACGGTCGAGCGGATCTGTTACCGGCCGTTCCGTTCGGTGCGCAGTTTCGCGCCGCTGATCTGCGCGATCGGCGCTTCCTTCTTCATCCAGCATTCCTTCCGCGGCATGTACGGATCCTCCGTGCGCGCCTATCCCGATGTCGAGTTCTTCGACAAGCTTCTGAGCATCGGATCCTTCGATTTCCCGATGATCCAGCCGGTCGTCATCCTGGCGGCGCTCGGCTCCATGACGGGTCTCTACCTTATCGTCATGAAGACCCGGATGGGCACGGCGATGCGGGCGACATCGGAAGATCGCGATACGGCCTCCCTTATGGGCATCGACGTCAACAGGGTGATTATCTTTACCTTCGTCCTGGGCGGGTCGATGGCCGGTATCGGCGGCGTGCTCTATGCGTTCGTCTTCAAGCAGGTGTACTTCTTCATGGGCTTCTTCCCGGGCATCAAGGCATTTAGCGCCGCGGTGCTTGGCGGCATCGGCAATATTCCGGGCGCCATGTTGGGCGGCTTCTTCCTGGGAACCGTTGAGTCCGTTGGGCCGGCTCTGTTCCTCGACGGTCTCGGTATCGTCGCGCCCTATCAGCTCCGCGACCTGATCGCCTTCACCATGCTGGTGATGGTTCTGATCTTCCGGCCGCAGGGCCTCCTGGGCGAACGTGTCAGTCAGCGTGCGTGACCTGACGGCGCCAGCGACAGAATTTTAGGGGAGACACAACCGTGGCATTCAATATCGTAGCGTCGTCGTTCGAACAGAAGTACATTGAGCGATCTCAATGGCACATGACCGGCATGACCGGCTTCATCTTCGGCTTCGTCGCGCTGTACTTCAATTTCGTGGGCCTGATGACCCAGTTCATGGAACGCTGGATCATTGAGGGCGTCCTCACCCTCGCGCATTTAACGATCATGGGCGTCGCCCTGTTCGGCGGCGTCACGATCGCCATCCGATCCAAGAACCTCTCTGCGGCAGGTAAGGTCGCGAACGGCGCGGCGGTCGGTGCGATGATCGGCATCGCGCTGAGCCTGCTCATGCTGTTCATGACCCAGCTCGACATACGCTTCATGTTCGTTGCGCTGTCCAACAAGCTCTTCCTGTTCCTCAGCTGGAAGCAGGGTCTAGAAGGCGGAATTACGCTCCAGATCGTCCTCAGCGCCGCTCTCGGCGCTCTCGGCGCCCTTATCGTGGTCATGCCGAAGGTGTTGCGTCGCCCCCTTATCTGGGGTCTGTCGGCGGTCTTCATTGTCGGGCTGTTCAGCGAACTGATTCAGCTCGTCATGCAATACGAGTTCATTCTCGGCTTCCGCGACTGGTTCTTCACCTGGGAAGGGCAACGCGTCCAAGGGGCGATGGTGGTGTTTGTGGTCTCGTTCTCCGCGATGTTGTTCTGGACGATCCGGGGCGGGGCGGTCAAAGAGCGCTTCGGGCAATTGTCTCCAAGTGGCCAGAAGTCGATCCGTTATTTCGGCTGGGCCTGCGCGCTGATCCTGTTTCTGCTTTTCCCCGCCGCTGCAGGGTCGTTCTTTGGCCAGGTCATGATGTATGTCGGCCTATTCATCCTCATGGGCATGGGTCTGAACCTCGAACTGGGTCTGGCGGGTCTGCTTGATCTCGGTTTCGTCGCGTTCTTCGCGGCCGGCGCCTATACGATCGCCCTGTTCACGGGCGAGCATGAGTTGCAGATCCTGCTTCTCGATCGGCCGCTGACCTGGTGGGAGGCGCTGCCCCTCGCGGTGCTCGTCTCGGTCGCGATCGGCTTCATGTTCGGGATACCGGTGCTCAAGGTGCGCGGCGATTACCTGGCCGTGGCGACCATGGGCCTGGGTGAAATCATCCGGGTGGTGGTGCTGTCCGACATGGCGGCGCCTCTGCTGGGCGGTTCCCAGGGCATGCTGCATATTCCGCGGCCGAGCTTGTTCGGGTGGGAGTTGAACGATCCGATCTATCTGTTCTACCTCACACTGGTCTGCGCATCTGTCGCCGGTTATTTCGCCTGGGCACTGGAGAATTCACGCCTGGGCCGGGCCTGGATGGCGATTCGTGAGGATGAGGATGTCGGCCAGGCGCTCGGCATCAACCTCGTCAACGTGAAGCTTCTGGCCTATGGATTGGGTGCGGCATTTGCCGGACTCGCCGGTGCGATCTTCGCGGTCATGCTGACCTCGATCTTCCCGCACAGCTTCCAACTGCTGATCTCGATCAACATTCTTGCGCTGCTCATCGTCGGCGGTCTCGGCTCCTTGCCGGGCGTCGTCGTCGGCGCAGCCATGCTGATCGGCACGCCGGAACTGCTGCGCGAGTTCGGCGAATACCGTTTCCTCGCCTACGGCGCGGTGCTCATCGCCATGATGCGCATCAAGCCAATCGGCCTCTGGCCCTCTGCGGCTCGCAAGCGCGAGATTCAGTCGGCGGAAGAGATCGAGGCGTCGATCCGCGAACAGATGGAAGAGGAAGGGCAGCGGACCTAGCCGGTCCGCGTGCCTTTCTCCTCCTCTCGGCATCCACTAGATATGGACGCGAAAAGTCATGGCTGAACTCGGCGATTCACTCTTCAAGGCCGTCGACCTCACCAAGCGGTTCGGTGGCCTGGTGGCCATCAACGGCCTGGATCTCGACATCAAGGAACGGTCGATCCACAGCATCATCGGCCCCAATGGGGCCGGGAAGACGACCGTCTTCAACTGTATCATGAACCTGTTCCCGATCGATGGCGGCGAACTCTGGTTCAACGGCCATCGGGCCGACGGCGTGACCCCCGACCGGGTGGCCCAGGCGGGCATCGGTCGGACCTACCAGAATATCCGTCTGTTCCGGAACATGACGGCGATCGAGAACATCCTGGTCGGGATGCACATCCATCTGAAGTCGCATTGGTGGGGCGCCGTCGCGCGCAGCAAGCACACCCGCGAAAACGAAAAGCTGGCGATGGAGGAGGCGACACGCCTTCTGACCTTCGTCGGGTTGCGCGGCAAAGGCGACCTGCTGGCCCGAAACCTGTCCTATGGTCAGCAGCGCCGGCTGGAGATCGCCCGCGCCCTGGCGATGCAGCCCAAGATGCTGTGCCTGGACGAGCCGACGGCCGGCATGAACCCGGCCGAGACGGCCGACGTGACGGAGTTCATCGAGAATCTCCGGAACGAGTTCGGCGTCACCATCATCCTCATCGAACATCACATGTCGGTCGTCATGGGGATGTCGGACACGGTGACGGTGCTGGACCACGGGGAAAAGATCTCGGAAGGGCCGCCGGCCCATGTCCAGAAGGATCCGAAGGTGATCGAGGCTTATCTTGGCCAGGGCGCGACCGACGCCCAGCAGCACTGATCGGGCGCGGAGGAGAATAAAAATGGCTCACATCGAAGTGGATGATATCCACGTCTATTACGGCAATATCCGCGCGCTTCAAGGCATTTCCTTCAAGGTCGAAAAGGGTGCCATCGTCACCCTGATCGGAGCCAATGGCGCCGGTAAGACGACGACCCTGAACGCGTTGAGCGGCATTCTGGGGTTGCGCGAGGGCTCGATTCATATCGGGGATACCAACATCTCGGACTTCATGCCTCATCAGTTGATTCCCAAGGGGATTGTGCATGTGCCGGAGGGGCGTCGCATTTTTGCCCGCTTGTCGGTCGACGACAATCTTGCGATGGGCGCCTTCACCCGCAACGACAAGGCCGAGTTGTCGAAGGACCGCGAATACGTCCTGGAGATGTTCCCGCGATTGCGCGAGCGTCTGGACCAGACCGCGGGCACACTGTCGGGCGGCGAGCAGCAGATGCTGGCAATCGGCAGGGCGCTCATGTCCAAGCCGGATGTCTTGCTGCTGGACGAACCGAGCATGGGCTTGGCCCCTGTTCTTGTGGAACAGGTCTTCAACTCCATCATCGACATCAACAAGACGGGCGTGACCTGCATGCTGGTCGAGCAGAACGCCTATATGGCGCTGCAGATCGCCAGCTACGGCTACGTGCTGGAAGGCGGCCGGATCGCGCTGGAAGGCGTGGCGCAGGAATTGGCCAAGAACGAAGAGATCAAGAAGGCCTATCTCGGCTAACTGCTCTTCTCTCGAATAGGAAAGGCACGGCCGTTGTGCCGGGCCTTTCCCGTTGAGGCTCAGGCTGGGCGAATTGCGCGCGCGGGGTCGTAGGCTGCAATCGGAACCGAGCAGCGTCCCTCGACCATCAATTCCGCAAGGTGATAGCCCAAGGCCGGGCCGAGTAGAAAGCCGCCGCGGGCGCAGGCCGAGATGAAGATGCCGGGGCGATTGGGCAACGCGCCGAACAAGGGCAGGGAATCCGCCGCGATCCCTTCATAGCCGGCCCAGGCCCGGGTTACGCGAGCCTCGCGCAAGGCGGGTACGGTTTTGGCCGCAAAGCCAAGATTCTGCAGCAAATTCCCGCCATCGACCGAGCGCGTGCCGTCACGCAGAGAACCCTTGCCCTGCCATCCACCGCCGATCAGACAAGTTCCGTTGTCGAACTGTTTGAGACTCAGACTGCCGCCGATATGGGTGACGACCCGGTCTAGAACCGGTGCAAATGGCTCGGTCGCGGCCAGCATGTTGACGTCGACGAAGATCCGCAGGCCGACCCCGCAGAGCGCGGAAACCTGGCCCGACCAGGCCCCGGCCGTGATCGCGATATCGCGGCACCGCACCGAACCGGCGGGCGTTTCGACGCGCCAGCCGGCACCTGCGGGGGCTATCCCGGTCACCGGCGTACCGGCCTGCATATTGACCCCCGCGGCGAGAGCCAGGCCGATCAGTGCAGGACCGGCCTCTAGTGGGCTGACATAGCCGTCCTCGGCGCAGAGGACCGCGCTCATCACCGCCGGGCCCAGCCAGGGCGCGTAGTTGCGAAGGGCAGCGCCTTCGAGCAGTTCCGCCTCGATCCCATGCCTCTCCTGCACGGTGAACCAGTTGCGCAACGCCCTATCCTCCTTCGCGGTCATGGCGAGGCTGAGGCCGCCCTTACGGTGGAAAAGGGTATGAACGCCGCCCTCCGCCCCCAGGGCCGGCCAGAGAGCCAAGGTCCGAAAGGTCAGCGGGAGGACGGCCGGCGGAATGATGAACAGGACGACCGTGCCGGCATTCGCACCGGAGGATTCGCCCCAGGGATCGCCCCGATCGATGAGGAGAACCTCGCGGCCGGCACGGGCGAGATACAGAGCCGTCGCCACCCCGGCGATGCCGGCGCCGATAATGACGCTTTCGACCTCGTCCGGCGGCGCGGAGGCCTCCGGGGGCACATGGTTCGGTTGTGCAGCGGATCGCATCGTAGTATCCAGAGTGACCGCGGGGAGCACCGCAGGCAATGGCTATAGCCATGCCGGCGCCTTGCGATATCGGCGACAGCGCGGGCGAGATCGACCCGAGAGGATGGCGCGATAACGCGTCCCTTGGCGACCTTGCCCCCCACACGCTTCGGGAGGAGCAGTCATGACATTCGAAGGCGTCTATACACCCGTGATCACGCCCTTCCGCGAGGACGAGTCGATCGACGAGAAAGCCTGGGCGGAGACGATCGAGTATCAGATCGAGACCGGTGCCCACGGCCTGGTCATCGGCGGCTCGACCGGCGAGTTCTACGCGCTGAGCCCCAAGGAGCGGCTGGCCCAGTTCAAGAAAGGCCATGAGCTTATCGCCGGACGGGTGCCCTGGCTCGCCGGGGTGAACGCCTTCACGACCGGCGAGTGCTGCGATTTCGCCGTCGAGGCGCGCGACGCCGGCGCCGCCGGCCTGCTGATCGCGGCCCCGCCCTATTCCATCCCGACGGAAATGGAACTGGCGGCGCATTGTCTGGCCATCGAGCACGCGGCCAAGCTGCCCATCATGCTCTACAACTATCCGGGCCGGACCGGCGTCAACATGGGCGAGGAGTTCCTGGCCCGCGTCGGCAAGAACGCCAATTTCCGGGGCATCAAGGAAACCAGCGGGGATATCAACCGCGTCCATCTGATCGCCCGCGAGTTCCCCCAGATCGAACTGATCTGCGGCGCCGACGACCAGACCCTCGAATTCTTCCTCTGGGGCGCGCGCGGCTGGGTCAGCGGCTCGGCCAACTGCATCCTCAAGGAATGCCTGGCGCTCTACGAGGCCTGCGTGATCCAGAAGGATTTCGTGAAGGGCCGGCGCATCATGATGGCCCTGCTGCCGATCACCACGGTGTTGGAGCGCGGCGGCAAGTTCCTGCAATGCGTCAAATATGCCTGCGAGCTTCAGGGCCTGCCGGGCGGCGCGGTGCGCAAGCCGATGCGCCCGATGAAGAAGGAACTGGCCCGCCAGATGCGCGACGCCCTGCATATCGCCCAGACCACCGTCGCGGCGATCCAGGCCGAAGAGGCGCCTGCGAAAGGCCCGGTGCTGCGCCAGGTTCACGGTTGAGGGCTGACAGATGACTGAATTGCTGACCCAGGACGAATACGAGGTCATAGCCCGCGACCTGACCCTGCCGACGACGGCCTTCATCAATGGCCGGTTCTCGTCGGCGAAGTCGGGCCGGACCTTCGCCACCGTCAATCCTGCGAACGGAAGCACGATCGCCGAGATCGCCGCTTGCGAGGCCGAGGATATTGACCACGCCGTGACGAAGGCCCGCGAGGCTTTCGAGCAGGGCGTGTGGTCCCGCATGCCTCCGGTCGAACGCAAACATGCCCTGATCCGCCTCGTGAAGCTGATCAAGCGGAACCGTTACGAACTGGCGGTGATGGAGAGCGTCGAGAGCGGTAAGCCGATTCGCGATTGCGCGACCCTTGATCTGCCGGAGACGCAGAACTGCCTGGAATGGCATGCCGAGGCGACGGATAAGATTTACGACCAGGTATCGCCGTCCGGCGACAATGCTCTGGGCCTCATCGTGCGCGAGCCGATGGGTGTGGTCGGCTGCGTCGTGCCCTGGAATTTCCCGCTGATGATGGTGGCGTGGAAGATCGGCCCGGCTCTCGCGGCGGGCAACAGCGTCGTCGTCAAGCCGGCCGAGCAGACGAGCATGACCGCCCTGCGCCTCGCGGAACTGGCGTTGGAGGCCGGCATTCCGGCCGGGGTGCTGAACGTGGTGCCCGGCATGGGCGAGACGGCGGGCCAGGCACTGGGCCGCCATCCTGGCGTCGATATGATCTCCTTTACCGGCTCGACCGAAGTGGGCCGGATGTTCCTGAAATACTCGGCCGAGAGCAATCTCAAGAAGATCGTGCTCGAATGCGGCGGCAAGAATCCCTGCGTCGTGCTCGACGATGCCGAGAATCTCGACGCCGTGGCCGAGCATGTCGCCTATTCGGTGTTCTGGAACATGGGCCAGAACTGCTCGTCCAACTCGCGCCTGATCGTCCATAAGAAGATCAAGGACGAGCTGCTGTCGAAGGTTCTGGCCAAGGCGCGGGACTGGCGCACGGGCTATCCCCTCGATCCCTCGAACAACCTGGGGGCCATCGTCAGCCAGGAGCAGTTCGACAAAATTCTTGGCTATATCAAGTTGGGAAAGAAGGAAGGCGGGTCGGTCGCCCTTGGCGGCGAGCCGATTTCGAACGGCGGCGGTCTCTATATCGAGCCGACCGTGTTTGACGGCGTGACCCCCAAGATGACGATTGCCCGGGAAGAGATTTTCGGCCCGGTCCTGTCGGTCATGACCGTGGGCAGCGTGGACGAGGCCATCGACCTCGCCAACGACACGCAATACGGCCTGCAGGCCTCGGTGTTCACCTCGAACGTGAAGCGGGCGCATCGCGTCGCGCGCGCCATCCAGGCCGGTACCGTCACGGTCAACTGCTACGGCGAAGGCGATATGACGACGCCCTTCGGCGGCTACAAGCTGTCGGGCTTCGGCGGACGCGACAACTCGCTGATGGCCCATGACCAGTATTGCGAAACCAAGACGATCTGGTTCGACCTGAGCGACAATCCCGTCGATCAGAAAGTCGATTGATCACCGGACGACAGGTCAGGGATATGATGGACGGTGGAACGCACGACCGCCAACTGGCGGGCCGGGTCGCTTTGGTGACCGGGGCTGCCAGGGGGATGGGCTATCACCATGCGCGCCTGCTCGCCGAGCGAGGGGCGAAGGTCGTGCTACAGGACATCGAGGCCGAGGTCGCGAGTAAAGCGGCCGAGGATCTGCGCGCGGCCGGGGGCGCGGTCATCGCGGTCTCGGGCGATGTCGGCGATGAAGAGGATGTCGAGCGCAACGTCGCTGCGGCCGAAGCGGAATTCGGGCCGGTGAGCATCCTGGTCAACAATGCAGGGATCGGGAAGTCGGGCAAAACCGAGGAAACGACCGAGGCGATCTTCGACCGGGTGTTCAACGTCAATCTGCGCGGCACCTTCCTGATGACGCGTCGGGTCGTGGCGGGCATGAAGGCGGCGCGCTACGGCAAGATCGTCAATATTTCATCCCGCTTCGGCCAGGTCGGCGCGGCCTATTCGATCGCCTATTGCGCATCGAAATCCGGCGTGCACGGTCTGACGAAGGCCTGGGCCAAGGAGTTCGCGCCCTGGAATATCTGTGTCAATTGCGTCGCGCCGGGCGGTGTCTGGACGGAAATGGGCCTTGAAGAGCATGGCGGCGCGGAAGGCATTCGCCGCGTCGAGCAGACAGTGCCGCTGAAGCGCTGGGCACAGCCCGAGGAGATCGGCTATGCGGTCGCCTTTCTGGCGAGTCCGGAATCGGATTTCATCACCGGCCAGGTGCTGCCGGCCAATGGCGGCGCAACGATAACCGGGATTTGATCCGGGATTTGAGCCGGGATTTGAGAGGGAGAAGAACGTGGCGGGTTTGGAGGGAAAGACCGCGCTGGTCACCGGCGCAGGCCGGGGGCTAGGGCGGCAGCACGCATTGACCCTGGCCGAACGGGGTGCCGCGGTGATCGTCCACGACATCGCGGAGGTCGGGGCCGAGGAAACGGCAGGGATGGTCCGCAAGGCGGGCGGCGAGGCGCGGGTCGCGGTCTGCGATATCACCGATGTGGCGGCGATCAAGGAGGCATTCGGCGCGCTCGGGACCGTCGATATCGTGGTGAACAATGCCGGCACCCATGAAGCACGCCTGATCGAGGCGATATCCGCCGCCGAGTTCAAGCATATGATGGACGTGCATGTGAAAGGCGCCTTCTTCACCGTCCAGACCCTGCTGCCGGCCATGAAGGAACGGCGCGGCGGCAAGATCATCAACACCGCTTCGGCCTGGGGCCAATGCGGCTGGCACACGGACAGCCATTATTGCGGCGCGAAGGCCGCGATTCTCGGCCTGACCAAGGCCTGGGCCAAGGAATTCGCGCCCTGGGGCATCCGCGTGAATGCCGTGTCCCCCGGCGTGGTGATGACGGAGATGACGCGCCTGAACCGGACCGACGAGGAAATCCGCGATCTGGCGGAAAAGCATATTCCGGTCGGGCGGTTGGGCCTGCCGGAGGATATCTCCTACGCGGTCGCCTATCTCGCCTCCGCCGAGGCCGATTTCATCACCGGCCAGGTGCTGCCGGTCAACGGCGGCGAGTTCATCGTCGGCATCTGATATGGCAGGCCTCGATGGCCGCGTCGTCCTGGTCACCGGCGCGGGGGCTGGGATGGGGCGGTCCCATGCCCAAATCCTGGCGGCGCGGGGCGCCGATATCGTCGTCCAGGATATCGGCGAGCCATCCGCCCGGGAAACGGCCGAAATGGTCCTTTCGGCCGGGCGGCGCGCCCATGTCGCGGTCTGCGACGTGTCCGACGGCGAGGCGCTGACGGCTGCAATCGAAGAGGCCGTTGTCGCCCTGGGGCCGATCGACGTGCTGGTGAACAATGCGGGCATCCATGCCCTCACCCCCTTCGATGAGATCGAGGAGGCGGAGTTCGACCGTATCTTCGCGGTCAATGTCGCGGGCAGTTTCAACGCGGCGAAGGCGGTCCTGCCCGGCATGAAGGCGCGGTGCCGGGGCGCCATCGTGAATGTCGCCTCGACCTCCGGCCAGATCGGCACCCCGAACGACACCCATTATTGCGCGTCGAAAGGGGCGATCCTCGGTCTGACCAAGGCCTGGGCCAAGGAGCTGGCCCCTTGGTCGATCCGCGTGAACGCCGTCTCGCCCGGCCCGATCGCCACGGAAATGACGGTGCGCAACCGGGGCTGGGAAGGCATCCGCGAGCGCGCGGAGAAGGAGATTCCCCTGCGCCGCTACGGCATGCCCGAGGATGTCTCCCATGCCGTCGCCTTTTTGGCGGGCGATGGTGCGAGCTTCGTCACCGGACAGGTGATCACGCTCGCCGGCGGCCTTGCCATCGTAGGAATCTGAAGCGGTCCGTGTCGGACAAGCCGCCGGCCCAGCCTTAGAAGCGGTCGATCCGGAAGGGGTGCAGGTCGAGGGCCGGATTCCGCCCGGCGATCAGATCGGAGACGGCGCGCCCCGTCACGGCGCCGGAGGCCAGGCCGATATGGCTGTGGCCGAAGGCGTAATAGACATTGCGCCGATGCGGCGAGGGGCCGATCACCGGCATCGAATCGGGCAGCAGGGGCCGGTCGCCCGCCCATTGACTGTAGCCCTCGGTGTTGAGGCCCGGGAAGATGCGCTTGGCGTTTTCTACGATGGCCCGCGCGCGGCGCCAGTTGGGCGGCGAATCCAATCCCGCGAATTCGCTCGTCCCGCCCAGGCGCAATCCCATGACCATGGGGGTGATGGCATGCTTGCCCACGGTGTCCATCATGATATGGCGCACCTCGACCCCAGGATTGGGCAGGCCGACATGGTAGCCGCGCTGGCTTTCCTGGGGCGCGGGCGAACCCAGCATCTTCGACAGGCGATGCGACCAGGCCCCGGCGGCAACGACGAAATCGTCGGCGGCGATCGTGCCCGATTCCGTGCGCAGGGCGGTGACCTTGCCATCCGCCGAGTCGAAGCCGGTGACGGCGGCGCGGCGGATCTCGCCGCCCTGGGCGGCGAAATGGCGGGCCAGCCCGTCGACGATCAGGAAGGGGTCGCCGACATGGCGCCAGACCTCTTCATAGACCGCGAAATTGTAGGCAGGGCCGATATCCGGCTCCATGCGCAGCAGGGCTTCCCGGTCGATGGTTTCGTAGGGAATGCCGCGATCCTTGCGCAGCTTCCATTGCAGGGCATCGCCCTCGAAGGCGGCGCGGTCGGTATAGAGGTGGATGACACCGGTATGGTGGACCAGATTGTCCAGCCCGGCGGCCGAGAAGAGGGGGCGCCAGACCTCGTAGCTGGGCGAGAGCAGCGCGTTCATGGCATCGGTGATGCGCTCGACCTCCTCCATCCGCCCGGCGCGGGCGAAGCGCAGCAGCCAGGGGGCGAGGCGCGGCAGATGGCTCCATTTCAGTGCCAGGGGCCCGTTCGGGTCGAACAGCCAGCCCGGCACCTTGCGCAGCACGCCGGGACTCGACAGTGGCGGGATCGAGGTGACGCCGAGCCCGCCCGAATTGCCCCAGGAACAGCCCATGCCGGGGGCCTGCCAGTCGACCACGGTCACGCGGTGGCCGTCTTCCTGGAGGCAACAGGCCGTTGCCATACCGATCACACCGGCGCCGACAATGGCGATATGCCGGGAGTCGCCCCGGCCGGACTCGGCTTGTGTCGTCATCGTGAAATGGCCCTGAACTGCCCGGAAACGCGGGATTGTCTAGAAGCGGGACACCCGGTAGGGCGCGAGGTCGACCGAGGGCGGCCGCCCGTCGACGATCTCGGTCACCAGCCTGCCGGTGATTGCCCCCAGGGTCAGGCCGTAGAAGGCGTGTCCGAAGGCGAAAACGACATTTCTGTGCCGGGGTGAACGGTCGATCACCGGCAGCGAATCGGGAATGATCGGGCGGTCGCCAGCCCATTCGGTATAGCCCTCGGTGCTGATGCCGGGGAAGACGCTCTTGGCGACCTCGGTCAGCTTGCGCGCCCGGCCCCAGTTCGGCTCCGAATTGAGGCCCGCGAACTCGGCCGTGCCGGCGAAGCGCAACCCCATCCGCATGGGGGTGATGGCGCAGCTGAACTCGGGCGGGAAGACCATGTTGCGGGGCATCTTGCCCGGCTCGGGCAGGACGATGTGATAGCCGCGGCAGGATTCCAGCGGAATCTTGCTGCCCAGGCACGCGGCCAGCTTCTGGGACCACGCGCCGGCGCAGATGACCAGATTCTCGACCTTATGCACGCCTTTGTTGGTGCGCAGGGCATGCACGCCGTTGGGGCCGGTTTCGATATCGGCCACCAGTTCGCGCAGCAGGGTGCCACCGCGGCGGGGGAAATGCTCGGCCAGGCCGACGACCACCGCATGAGGGTCCACCGCGCGCTGCCAATCGGGCTCGAACATGCCGCAGGTATAATCCGGGTTCAGGGTCGGCTCGACCTGGCGCAACTCGTCGCGGTTCAGACGCTGCACATTGAGCCCGTGCTGGCGCGACATGCGCCACATGGCGGCGTCGGCTTCCAGGGCCGCCTCGTTGCGATAGGGGATGACGCCGCCGACCGGCTGCACGAGATCGGCGATTCCGGCGGCATCGAGCAGGGGCTGCCAGTCGGTCTTGCTGCTGCGCATCAGGGCTAGGATGCCCTCGAAGGATTTCCCGGCATTCTCCGTCCCGCTGGCGCGCATGAAACGGACGAGCCAGGGCGCCAGGCGCGGCAGATAGGGCCAGCGCAGGGCCAGAGGGCCGAGCGGGTCGGTCAGCCAGCCGGGAAGCTTGGCCGCCATGCCGGGCATGCCCAGCGGGAAGGCATGAGAGGTCGGCATGCCGCCGGCATTGCCGAAGGATGCCGCTTCGCCGGGCGGCAGGCGGTCGATCACGGTGACGGCATAGCCGGCGTCCTGAAGCTGGACCGCCGTGGCCATGCCGACGACGCCGGCGCCGATGATGGTGACCTGACCGCCCTGGGCGGCCTTCGATGTCTGGTTCATGGCTCGTGCGGGAAAAGTGAATGGATATGGCGCGCAGCCTACGCCTTGCGGGGGCGCCGGCCAAGCGTCGCGCCGCTTGCGGGAGGCTCCGCCCTGTGGCACCTAGACTCGATGCCCGGAGCGAGGATGAACCGATGCCCAAAGGTACTTTCTTCTGCGTCGATTCCCACACCTGCGGTTGCGCGGTGCGGGTCGTGGTCGGGGGCGCGCCGCTGCCCAGGGGAGCGACGGCAAGCGCCCGCCGGGTCGATTTCATCGAACGCCTCGACTGGATCCGCACCAGCCTGATGTACGAGCCGCGCGGCCACGACATGATGTCGGGCAGCGTGATCTATCCCCCGACCCGCGAGGATTGCGACCTGGGCGTGGTCTTCATCGAGGTCAGCGGCTGCCTGCCGATGTGCGGCCATGGCACCATGGGCACGGTCACCGTGGCGATCGAGCGCAACCTGGTCGAGCCGAAGGAGCCCGGCGTCCTGCGCCTCGACACACCGGCCGGCGTGGTGACGGCGCATTACGAGATGAAGGGCGAGCATGTGGAGAGCGTCCGTCTCTCCAACGTCGCCTCCTATGTCCATGCCACGGGGATCGAGGTCGATTGCCCGGAACTCGGGCCGCTCTCCGTGGATATCGCCTATGGCGGGAACTTCTACGCCATCGTCGAGCCGCAGAAGACCTACGACGACCTGAGTCAGTTTGGCTCGCTCGACATCGTGCGGATCAGTCCCCGGCTGCGGACTCTCCTCAACGAGGCAATCGATTGCGTCCATCCGGACGATCCCTCGATTCGGGGCATCGAACACATCATGTGGACGGGCCGGCCGACCGTGCCCGGCGCCCATGGCCGGAATGCCGTTTTCCTGGGCGAGCGCGGCATCGACCGTTCGCCCTGCGGCACGGGCACCAGCGCGCGCATGGCCCTGCTCCATGCCCGGGGCGATCTGGCCGAGGGCGAGGATTTCATCCACGAAAGCATCATCGGCAGCACGTTCACGGGGCGGGTCGAGGGGCTGGCCAAGGTCGGCAATCATCCGGCGATCCGGCCCAGCGTGGCCGGCTGGTCGCGCATCACGGGTATCAACACCATATTCGTCGACGACCGCGATCCTTACGCCGCCGGTTTCCAGCTCGCCTAGCTGCTGGCCGGCGACCGTATTTCTATAGCGCGTTGGATCCTTGGGGGAGGATGGAATGGCAGGACCGCTCGACGGACGCCTCGCCCTGGTCACGGGCGCGACCCGGGGCCTTGGCCGGGCGATGGCGGCGCGCCTGCGCGACGACGGTGCCCAAGTGATCGGCACGGGCACGCGCTCGGACGGTCAGGTGCCCGAGGGATGCGAGTTCATGTCCGTCGATCTGGCGGATCGGGATGCGACCACGGCCTTCGCCGAAACGATCCGTGCCCGCGCGCCCGCGATCCTGATCAACAATGCCGGTATCGGCTTGGAACGCGGAATCGAGGATCTCGAGACCGAGGATTTCCTGAAGGTTCAGGAGGTCAATCTGCTCGCCCCGGTCATCCTATGCCGCGCGGTGGTGCCAGGCATGCGCGAGGCCGGCTGGGGCCGGATTCTCAATGTCGGCTCGATCTACGGCACGATCAGCCGGGAAAAGCGGGTCGCCTATTCGGCCAGCAAGTTCGGCATCGACGGCGTCACGGCGGCCCTGGCGCCGGAGGTCGCGAAGGACGGCATCCTGGTGAACACCCTGGCGCCGGGCTTCGTCCGCACCGAGGCGCTCGACGCCATCGAGGATCTCGACATTCCCGCGCTCGAAGCCCGCATTCCGATCGGGCGCATGGGACGACCGGAGGAAATCGCGGCCTTCGCCGCCTGGTTGGTCGGCCCGGAGAACACCTATATCAGCGGCGCGAACCTGATCATCGACGGCGGTCTGGTCCGCGTCTGATTGCGGCGGTCCAGGCTTTCAGGCGTCTGGCGGGGATTTCCTGCCCGTGCTTCAATAACCGGGTGCATCGGCAGGGGAGGGCCATGCGAAACGGTCCGGAGCCGGCAGCCTGGGTCGAGATCGACCTCGACGCCTTGGGTCAGAACTACCGCGAGGCGGCGCGCCGCGCCGGCCCTGAAAAGCTGCTTATCGCCTCGATCAAAGCCAATGCCTATGGCCATAGCGCGGTGGCCTGCGCCGTGAGGCTGGCGGCGGAAGGGGCTGCGATGCTGGCCACCGGCGATATTGCCGAGGCCACCGCGATCCGCGAGGCGGGCGTCGATACGCGGATTCTGATGTTCGGTGGTTTTGCCCCGGATTCCGTGGATTCGATTCTCGCCCATGATCTGGAGCCGACGGTCTGCAACGACGAGACGGTCGCCGCCGTGGCGCGGGCGTCACGCGGCTCGGCGCCGGTTCACGTCAAGGTCGATTGCGGGCTGGGCCGGCTCGGCGTGGCTCTGGACGAGGCGGAATCCTTCATTCTGCGCGTAGCGGGGACTCCGGGAGTCGAGGTCGCGGGGGTCTATACCCATGTGCCCTTCTTCGACGATGACGGCCGGGCCTGGGCGATGGCGCGGGTCGCTTCTTTCGAAGCCATGCTGGATCGCCTTTCGGCCGCCGGGCTGGCAGTGCCGATGACTCAGGCCCTGGCCAGTTCCGCCCTGCTGTGCGGCGACAACGACCGGACCAGTGCGGTCTGCGTCGGCCATATCCTCTATGGCCTGTCGTCCATGGCGCCGGGACTGGCGGATATGAGCGGCTTCCGTCCGGTGCTGCGCGCGGTGCGCGCCCGGCTGATCCATGTCGCGCAGCACGCCGCCGGGCGCGACGTCATGATCGGCGGCCATTACGGTCTGGCCAATGCCATGACCACCGGGGTCGCGCCGATGGGCATGCAGCAGGGCAATCGCGGGGCCGCGCCCGGCCAGGCCGCCCAGGCCATCGTGGCGGGCCGCCGCGCGCCGGTGATGGGCGTGTCCCTGGAACACGCCACCTTGGACCTGAGCAGGCTCGGGAATGCGGCGCTGGGCGAGATCGTTACTTTCCTCGGCGCGGCCGGCGATGACATGATTTCGATCGAAGATCTGGCGGCCTGGCAGGGCCGCACGCCGCTCGAGACGGCCATGACCTTCTCGGGCCATCTGCCGATCCGCCACGGGTCGGGATCGGCGTAAACGAACGGAGCGCAAGGGAGGTCACAATGAAGCTTACCGACGAGCAGATCGCCCTCTACAACGAGCAAGGCTACCTTTTCGTGCCGGAGGCCATTCCGGCAGCGGAAATAGCGGTCGTCCGCGATCATGTGTCAGATCTGGTCGGCGAGAAGCGCGACGCGGTGATCGCGGAGGCCGACGGCAAGACCATCCGCTCGGTCCTTAACGGGCATCTCTACGACGACGTGATCGACCGCTTCATCCGCCACGAGGCCGTCATCGAACCGGCCATGCAGATGGTCGGCACGCCGCTCTACACCTTCCAGTCGATCCTGAACGTCAAGCGGGCCTTCGACGGCGCCCAATGGCAGTGGCATCAGGATTATCCGACCTACAAGGTCGACGACGGGATGAAGGACACGCGCGCGGTCAATGCGATGATCTTCGTAGACGAGGTGACCGAGTTCAACGGACCACTGATGATGGTGCCGGCATCCCACGCCTCGCTCTTGATGCCCGAGATTCCGGAATACGACACCAAGATCACGACCTATCCGCACGGGCGCTATCCCGATGTGGAATGGGTCAAGCCGGTGATGCGGAGCAACGGACTGGTGGCGCCGAAGGGCCCGCCCGGCTCGATCATCTTCATGCATCTGCTGACGGTTCACGGCTCGGGCCCGAACATGTCGCCCTGGCATCGTTCGGTCATGTCCCTCACCCTGAACTCGGTCGAGAACAAGGCCGAGGGCACGGTGCGCGGACCCGCCGTGTGTCACGATTACACGCCGATCCGGCCGGTTCCGGGCAGTGCGCTGCTCGAACTGGCGGCCTGACCGGAAACGCGGGAGGAGGCGATCATGGTAAAGCCGCTGGACGGCCGGTTGGCCCTCGTTACCGGCGCCACGCGCGGCCTGGGGCGTGCGATCGCCGAGCGATTGCGGGACGACGGAGCAAAGGTGATCGGCACCGGCACCCGGCCCGACGGTGAGGTCCCGGACGGCTGCGAATTCATGGCGGTCGATTTCACCGACCGGGCGGCCACCGAGGCTTTCGGCGAGAAAGTTCGCGCCCTTGAACCGCTGATCCTGGTGAACAATGCCGGCATCGGGATCGAGCGCGGTATCGAGGATCTGAAAACGGAGGAATTTCTCAAGGTCCATGACATCAATCTGCTGGCCCCGGTCATTCTGTGCCGCGCCGTGGTGCCGGGCATGCGCAAGGCCGGTTGGGGGCGCATTCTCAATGTCGGCTCGATCTACGGCACGATCAGCCGAGAGCGACGCATCCCCTATTCCTCGACCAAGTTCGCCATCGACGGGGTCACCGCGGCCCTTGCTCCGGAAGTGGCGAAGGACGGCATTCTCGTGAATACCCTGGCGCCCGGCTTCATCTATACCGAGATGATCGATGCGGCGGAGGATATCGACGTGCCCGCCCTGGAGGCGACAATCCCCATCGGCCGCATGGCCCAGCCGGGAGAAATCGCGGCCTTCGCGTCCTGGCTGGTCGGGCCGGAGAATACCTATATCAGCGGCTCGTCCCTGACCATCGACGGCGGCCTGGTGCGGGTCTGAGGCGGATATGGCTATGACCGCGTTTCCCCGTGCCGCCGAAGTTCAGCCCGATCATGACGGCCGGCGCGCGCCGCCGGTTGCCGAAGGCGAGGTTCCGGCCGCCCTGCGCACGGTGCCCGGCGCGGAGCGCGACAAGCAACAGGAGCGGTTCTTCGAACTGCATTACCCGGAGCCCAATTTCAAGCTCGGCTGGTCGGAACAGACCCATAAGCGGCTGGTGAACGAAGGGCCGCCCTGCCATCTGGGGCAAACCTACGAACGCCTGACCGAGAAATACGGCGACCTGATCCCGCGCGCGAATGCGGCGGCCCTGTCCTTTCACGAACGGCCGGCGGAGGGCGCGGGCGATCCGGAACGTGACCTCTCGGAGGATATCCGCCGGCAGGCCGCGGAAAGCGGCGTGGATCTGGTCGGCTTTACGAAGTTCGAACGCCGCTACGTCACCGCCGAGGGCAAGGACAGCGCGCTGTTCAAGAACGTGATCGTGCTGTGCCGCGCCTTCGACTGGGAGGCGACACAGGCCCTGCCCAGCGTGGATTGGGACGTCCATTCCTACGACACCAGCCTGGCCCTGACCCTGGCCGCGCTGGAAGTGGCCGAATTCATTCGCCGGCAGGGTTTTCCGGTGCAGTTCATCGCCGGCACGGGGATGCCGGGCGAGAAGATGCTGGCCCCCGTCCTGCCCTATGCGGTCGAGGCGGGGCTCGGGCAGATGGGGGCCAACGGCACGATGCTGACCGCGGAATACGGCAGCCGCATTCGGATTCTGGCGCTTTCGACCGATGCTCCGGTGACCCACGGAAAGCCCGTCGATCTCGGCATTAACGCGCTGTGCGACGCCTGCCAGATCTGCACCAACCGCTGCCCGGGCCGCGCCCTCTCGCGCAACCGCATCACCTGGCGTGGCGTGACCAAATACAAGGTCGTGGCCGAGCGCTGCCTGCCTATGCTCCGTTATGCCGATTGCAACGTCTGCACCAAGGTCTGCCCGGTCCAGCATCACGGCCTCAAGCCTGTGCTCGAGCATTTCGAGAAGACGGGCGAAGTTCTGGGCAAGGACGACGCGAATTTGCAGAGCTATGATTTCTTCGAGAAGGGCCGTTTCGGTCCCGGGCAACTGCCGCGCTTCGGCGCGAAGGAAGGCGGCCGGGGCCTCAAGGAGATGGTCCGCGCCTTGGAAGGCGACGAGACAACCTGAATTTCCAGACCGAACCAGAGGGGAAACAAGCATGGCCGAATCCCGGACCGGAGCCGAATATATTGCCGAGGCCTTCGAAGCCTATGGCGTCACCGATGTCTTCTTCATGGAGGCGATCGTGCGTCGCAGCCTCCACCAGATGGAGAAGCGCGGCATCCGGCGGATCATGGCCCATACCGAGAAGGCGGCCGCCTATATGGCCGATGGCTATGCAAGGGCGACCGGCAAGGTCGGCATCTGCATGGCCCAGGCCGTGGGGGCGGCGAATCTGGCGGCTGGCCTGCAGGATGCCTGGCTCGCCCGAACGCCGATTGTCGCCCTGACGGGGCATAAGGCGATTCCCAGTCTGCAGCGCAATGCCTATCAGGAAATCGATCATCCGCCGATGTTCAAGCCGGTCACCCGGTTCTCGGCCAATGTCGAGGATGTCAGCCAGTTGCCTTTCCTGCTGCGCCAGGCCTTCCGCGAGGCGACGGGTCCGACCCCGCGCCCGGCCCATCTCGACCTCGCGGGGTTGAGCGGCGAGGTCGTCGATGCCGCCACCGTCACGGGCGTGCTCGAGGTCGACCCGCGCCATGGCCGCGCGCCCGCCTATAGGGCCGCGCCCGATCCGGCGGATATCGCGGCGGCGGCAAAGCTGATCGACGCGGCGCAACGGCCGGTCGCCTTCCTCGGCGGGGGGGCGGTCCTGGCGGGTGCGCGGGAGGAGGCGCAGGCCCTCGCCGCGCTGGGCATTCCCATCGCCTATGGGCTCGACGGCAAGGGATTGGTTTCCGACACCGCCGAGACGACCATCGGCGCGGTCGGCCATTATTCCGCGCCCTATGCCAACAAGGCCGTGCACGAGGCCGATTTGGTGATCTATGTCGGCAGCGACACGAGCGATCAGGCGACCGAAAGCTGGCGGGTCCCCGCGCCGGGCACACGAATCGTCCAGATCGACGCGGATCATGCGGAACTGGGTCGCAATTATCCCGGTGCGCTGGGCATCCTGGCCGATTGCAAGCTGGGCCTGCGCGCCCTGGTCGAAAAGCTACGCCCGCGCGAGAACGGCGCCTGGGTCGCCCGGGTCGCCGGGCTGCGCCGGGAATGGGAAGCGGAAATCGAGGCGAGCGCGACCTCGGCCGGCAAGCCGACTACGGTGGAGCGGCTATGCCGTGAAGTGACCCAGGCCCTGCCCGAGGATGCGATGCTGGTGGCCGATACCGGCTTCAGCGGGATCTGGACGGGCACCCAGATTCATCTCAATGGCGGTGGGCAGGGCTATATGCGGGCGGCGGGATCCCTTGGCTGGGGTTTCCCTGCGGCGATTGGCGCGCAATGCGGTTTGCCAGATCGCCCGGTGGTCTGTTTCTGTGGCGACGGCGCCTTCTACTACCACCTGGCGGAGTTGGAGACGGCGCGGCGTTGGAATATTCCGGTGACCGTCGTGGTCAACAACAACTCGGCCTTCGGTCAGGACATCCTCGGCGTCCGGCAGGTCTATGGCCAGGACAATGGTCGCTGGGGCGATCTAACCAATTTCGCGCCGACAAATTTCGCCGCCGTGGCCGAATCCTTCGGCTGCAAGGGCGTGCGGATCGAAGATCCCGCCGATCTGGGCGATGCCCTGCGCGAGGCCATCCGGGCCGAGGAGCCGCGTGTAATCGACGTCGCCACGGATAGCGGAAATCGCGCGCCGGATGCGTGGGTTCCGCCAGCCTAAGGGATAGGCTCCGTCTGGGCCGGCATCGCGGCGAAACTGCGCGTGATGCGCGGATAGTAGATCATCAGGGTCGCGGCGCGGGCCACAGAGAGGATGAGGTAGGATAGCCAAAGCCCGTGATTGCCCCAGAGCGGGACCAGGAGCCATAGAGCGGCCGCGTAGATTGCCGCGGTCAGGATCATGGCGTTGCGCATCTCGGCGGAGCGCGTCGCGCCGATGAAGATGCCGTCGAGCAGATAGCTCCAGACGAGGACCAGAGGCGCGGCGACGATCCAGAACAAGTAGTCGCGCGCGACCGCGCGCACCGATCCGATTTCGGCCAGGGCGTCGATGATCGCGCCGCCGCCCAGGGCGAACAGCGCGGTGAATCCCGCCGCGAAAATCACCGACCAGATGGCGCCCACGGCGACGGCGTTGCGATACTGGTCGCGGCTGCGCGCGCCCACGGCCTGGCCGACCAGGGCCTCGGTCGCGAAGGCGAAGCCGTCCAGCGCCTGGGCGAGGAACTGATTGAACAGGATCAGAATCGCGTTCGCCGCCAGGACGACATCGCCGAACTGCGCGCTCAGCACAGTCAGATAGGCATGGGCCGAGACGATGAGGAAGGAGCGGATGAAGATATTGCCGTTGACTGCCATCAGGGCCAGTAAGCGGCGCCCGCCGATGGCGGCCCAGGTGACGAGCCCGCCGGGGATGTCTTTCAGGCAGCGCAGCACAAGAAAGCCGCCGAGGGCCAGGCCGGCATATTCGGAGATGAGGGTGCCCAAGGCGACACCTTCGACGCCCCAGCCGAAGCTGAGCACGAAAAGCAGGTCGAGCACGACGTTGAGGGCGTGATAGGCGACCTGCAGCACCAGGGCCGCAACGGTGCGTTGAATGCCGATCAGCCAGCCGGTCACGGCGAAGATGCCGAGCGCGCCGGGCAGGCCCCAGATGCGGATGTCGTAATAGATGCGCCCGAGTTCGGTGACCTTTTCGCTGGCGCCGATGATGTCGTAGGCGAGATCGCCCACGGGGTTGCGCAGCAGGATGAAGAAAATGCCCAGGGCGAGGGCGAGCAGAAGGCTGCGAATCACCAACGCGCGCAGCTCGATTCCGTCGCGCGCGCCGAAGGCCTGGGCCGTCATGCCGGTGGTGGCCATGCGCAGAAAGCCGAAGACCCAGAGGAAATAGCTCAGGATCACGCTGCCGACCGCGACCCCGCCGATAAAGGCCGGATCGGGCAGGCGGCCCATCACCCCGGTATCGACCGCGCCCAGCAGAGAATGGGAGACATTGGACAGCATGATCGGCCAGGCGAGATGCCACATGCGCCGATGCCAATGGGCGTCCGGGTTGCGAAACCGCCCGATCATGCTGTGCCGTCTCGCCGGCCCCACCGGGGGGCCGTGCGACGTGCCGATGCCGTCATCCGATGCCTAGCGACCTGCCGCGCAGCCGGATCTGTTGCGCACGCTGGCGCCGGCCCGGATCACCGCGCCGTCCTTGGCGACCGCGGAGAGGCGGCCCAGCGTCCACGGCCCGACATCCTCGATCTCGTGGCCGCGCCGCTTCAACTCGTCGATGGTCTTCTTGCCGAAGCGGCTTTCGACCTGGAGATGGTTCGGCTTGGCGTCGCGCGGATAGAAGGAGCTCGGCGCGTGGTCCGACTGGAAGGCCGGCGCGTCGATCGATTCCTGCAGGTCCATGCCGTGATGGACATGGCGCAGGAACAGCTGAAGCGCCCATTGATCCTGACTGTCGCCGCCGGGCGAGCCGAAAGCCATATAGGGCTTGCCGTCGCGCAGGCAGAGGCCGGGGGTCAGGGTCGTGCGCGGCCGCGCGCCGGGGGCCAGGCTGGCCGGAAGGCCCTCCTCCAGCCAGAACATCTGGGCGCGCGTGCCCAGGCAGAAGCCGAGTTCGGGAATGACCGGCGAGGATTGCAGCCAGCCGCCGCTCGGCATGGCCGACACCATGTTGCCTTCCCGGTCGACGGTGTTGACGTTCGCCGTGTCGCCGGCCATTTCGCGGGCCAGAGCGGCGTTCGGTTCGCCCCCTCCTGGCGCGATGGGCGCCGTGACGCGCGAGCCTTCGAGCACGATCCGCGGCAAGCGGGGCGGCGTGGCGCCGATCTGCCCCGGACGCAGCTCGATCATGGCCGCGGCCCCGATCTCGGCGCGCCGGGCGGCGGCATAGCCGGGGTCCAGCAGCGCGGCCAGGGGCACATCGAAGAAATCCGGATCGCCGTAATAGGCCTCGCGATCGGCCATGGTCAGTTTCATGGCTTCGGTCAGGACATGGACGAAATCGGGTCCGTTCGGGTCCATCGACGCCAAATCGATGCCTTCGAGAATCGCCAGGGTTTGCAGGGCTACCGGGCCTTGGCCCCAGGGGCCGGTCTTGATGACGGTATAGCCGTGATAGTCAATCGTCGCAGGGGCCTCCACCAGGGCTCGCCAGCGGGCCATGTCATCGGCGGTCAGGAAGGCGCGGTCGGATCGCCCGGCGCCGTCCGGCGCCGGCTTCTCAGCAAAGCGGCCAATCGCTTCGGCGATGAAGCCCCGATAGTAGACGTCCCGGGCGGCTTCGATCTGGGCCTCTCGATCGCCGCCGGCCGCCTCGGCCTCGTCGATCAGGCGGGCATAGGTCGCGGCGAGACCTTCGTTGCGCATCAAGGTGCCGGGCGCTGGCGCCTTGCCGTCGCGCAGATAGACCTTGCCCGATTCCGGCCAGGTCTCGGCCAGCAGGTCGCGCACCGTGTCGATATAGCGGCTGAGGGTGAAGGACACGGGAAAGCCGTCGCGGGCATAGGCCACGGCCGGTTCGAGCACTTCGCGCAGCGACATGCGGCCATGATCGCGCAGCAGGATCATCCAGGCGTCGAAAGCGCCTGGCACGACGGCGGGGAGCAGGCCGGTGCCGGGAATCAGCTCGATGCCGAGCGCGCGATAGGCTGCGATCGTCGCGCCTTGCGGCGCGGGGCCCTGGCCGCAGATTACGCGGGCGTCCCCTCCCGCATCCTGGACGATGATCGGCACGTCGCCGCCCGCGCCGTTCTGATGGGGTTCGACCACTTGGAGGGTAAAGCCTGCCGCGACAGCGGCATCGGCAGCGTTGCCGCCACGTTCCATCATCGCCATGCCGACATGGCTGGCGATCCAATGGGTCGAGCCGACGGCTCCGAAGGTTCCGCGAATTTCCGGTCGAACGGCGTCCATGGGTTTTTCTTCTCCGTCGGTTGGGCCTAGGACACGAATTCGCAAATCATGACAGCGCCCGCCTGGCGGGCCAACCACAAGCCTCGCGATCGGCTGGCACGAAAAACGCATAATTTCGGGAAATTGCCTTTAGGATGGCCCGTTCATGCGAATTTGCTACCTCGATACCCTGTTTCCATGCAGTTTTGACAAGGGTCGATCATGAAGGCGCGCAGAATGCCACTCCGTTTGAGGCACAGGACCGGTTCGAGCGAGTCCGTCGCACGCCGACTGACCGTTCCCGTGGCGGTCATCCTGGCGGTCAGCGCGCTGATCGTCTGCGGGCTTATCTGGTACTCGGCACGGATCCTCGACGACGTCGCGCGCGACAGTTCGCTTCGAGTCATGCAGGCAAAATTCGCCGAGCTGGAGCGTCGCAGTTCCGTCGATGTGAAGGATCGCAGCTGGTGGAATGAAGCCCAAGTAAAGTTGTTCGGCGATCGCGACACAATCTGGGCGGAGGACAATTTTGGCAGTTACGCGTACGATTCTCTGGGCTGGTCGACGGTCTTCATCCTCGGCGCGGACGGCGAGCCCCTGTTCAGCTGGATCGAAGGAGAATCCTTCGGGCGTTCGCGCATCGCTCTCGAACATTTCGACGGCGGCCTCGACCGATTGATCGAATCGGCGCAGGAGAGTCCGATGGAGGAGCCGGAAGCGGCCGCCGCCCTATTGGTTGACCAGAACGGCGTTCCTCACATCGTGGCCGTGAGTGCTTTTACCTGGGAAACTCCGACCGTGGAGCAGCTCGCTCTCGCGCGACGTCCGATTCTGGTCATCAGTCTGGCCCTCGACGGTCCGGCCCTGGCCGGAATCGCCCAGGATCTGAACGTTCGCGATCTTCGGCTCGTTGGGGTCGAAGATCCGACTGCGCCGCTTTCCATGGCGTTGATAACGCCGAATGGAAATCCCGCGGGAATCCTCACCTGGAGTTTCGATCTTCCGGGGGAGCGGCTGGTCAGCACGGTTCTGCCGGCCATTCTGGGCGCTTTTCTTGTCATGAGCTGGTTGCTCTGGCTCGTCTTCGGACGGGCCAGTCGGGCGGCCAGGCAGATCGAGAACGGCGCGCGCCTCCTGGCGGCACAGAACAGTGCGATAGAGCGCAGCGAGCAGCGCATTCGCGCCATCATGGACAATGTCGCCGACGGCATCTTCACGATCAACCCGGATGGCGGTCTCGAATCGGCCAATCCGGCCGCCCTTCGCCTGTTCGGCTACGACGCCCCGGCCATCATGGGAAAGGACCTGGTCTCCCTGATCGATTGCCCCGAAGGCATTCAAATTCTGGCCGCCTTCAGGGCCCGCGACGAGGTGCCGTCCCAGGTCCAGGGCGCAATCGGGCGGCGGGCCGACGGCACGATCTTTCCGGTGGATCTGTCCGCGGGCGAAGTTACGATCGGCGACCGGAGCCTGCTGACCGTCGTCGTCCGGGATATGACCGAGCGGGAGAAGCAGACCGTGGACTTGCGCGAGGCGCGCGACGCGGCGGAACAGGCAGATCGGGCGAAGTCCGATTTTCTGGCCCATATCAGCCATGAATTGCGCACGCCGCTCAATGCGATCATCGGCTTTTCCGAGATGTACACATCCAAGATCTTCGGCGCCTTGGGTGACAAGCGCTACGACGAATACGCCGTGCATATCCATGACAGCGGCAAGCATCTTCTGGCCCTGATCAACGATATCCTCGACCTTTCCCGCGCCGAGGCGCAGAGGTTCGAACTTTTCGAGGACGATATCGCGGTCGGTGCCGTGGTCGAAGCGAGCGTCGAGATGGTCCGCGGCGAAGTGCGCGAGGCAGGACCCGATCTCGAGGTAGAAATCCCAGCGGACCTGCCGCGGCTTCGTGTCGACGAGCGTCGCCTGCGCCAGGTGATGATCAACCTGCTCGGCAACGCCGTGAAGTTCACGCCTCGCGACGGGCGGATCGTGGTGCGGGCGGAATTGGATGGCGACGACCGCATCCGGATCGTGGTTCGCGATACGGGTATCGGAATGCATCAGGACGATGTGGAGAAGGCCTTTGTACCGTTCAAACAGATCGACACCACGCTGACCCGCCGCTATCTCGGCGCTGGCATCGGACCCAGCCTGACGCGACGGCTGGTCGAAGCCCATGGCGCGGAAATTTCGATCATGAGCAGGCCGAATAAGGGGACGACGGTGACGGTGGTCTTCCCGCCCGAACGCACGGTCCAACCGGGCAACCGCATGGCCGGCTAGGCCGGGTCGAGATCAGCCCGGCTGGGCAGCGCCGGTTTGCAGCGTCCATTCGACGATATCCTTGAGAACCTTGCCCAACGCCACGTCGAAGGCGGTGACGGCCGATTCGAGAGTTTCGCCGGCCGGCACGACATGGTTGGAGTTGAAACCGCCCACGATCAGCCTCTCGGGCATCTGGACGAGTTTGACATTGACCCGGACGCGTACCTGCCGCTGGCCGTACTGCTCGATCTGGAATTCCCGCAGATCGGTCTTGAGCACGAAATCCGACCGCAGCCCGATGGATTCGCGGCCCACGGCGATGATGCGACCGGAATTTTCGAAGGATTCGACCAACAATGTCTGAATCAGGCTGGGCGCGCGATCGGCCCAGGCGGCATCCTTGACGAAACTGATCTTGGTTTCCGTTTCGCGGACCATGATTCGATTCGACTGGAGGCTCGACGGCGCGGAGGGAACCTCGATGACGAGCTGCCAGTTCACATGAGGCAAATCGGCCGAAAAGGTGCTTTTCGGCGTCAGCTCGTAGAGCGTGGGAGGTTTTCCCGAGCCGGGCAGTTTCGGCACGCAGGCCGCCGCTAAAAGCAGCAGGGCGATCGGCAGGAGACGCAAACCTGTCCGGGAACCATGTCTGATCATCTGAGGTCCACTCCCTGGCCGAGATCGTCGCCGAAGAAGAAGCGCGCCGGATCGTTTTCGACCTTGTCGGTCAGGCGGGTCAGGCTGCCGGTCAGGGTGCGCAATTCGTTGACCAGAAGCGATAGTTCGTAGAGCCCGACCGAGGTGAAGTCGCGCACCGGCGCGCGGTTTTCTGCCGCCATCGCCGTCAATTCGTTGGACAGGGCGGTCAGGGAGTCGGCCGTGCCGCGGCCATCGTCTGGTCGACATTGCCCGCGACTTCGTTGAACCGTCCGTTGAGGCTTTCCGTCAACTGCCGCAATGCGGTCATCGCGCCGCGCATCTCGGCCACCGTGGCGTCGGCGTCGACGATGATGCTTTCGATCTGGTCCGACCGGCCGGCGACCGCCCCCGATACTTGATTGATATTGGCCAAGGTTTCACTGATGGCCGCCTGGTTTTGCTCGCTCAATATATTGCTCGCGCGCTCGACCAGACCGATGACGCGGTTGATCAGTTCCGGGGCGCTTTCGATGATCTGGCTCAGTCCTGAAGCCTTGGACGGGATCGTCGGCATCTTCTTCCCGCCGCTCGATTTCAGCGGCTGGGCGTTCTGGGACCCGCCGCTGAGCTGGACATAGGCGACCCCCGTAATGCCCTGCATCTCGAGAGATGCCTCGGTATCGGTTCTCACCGGCGTGTCGTTCGGGACCTCGATGACCACCTCGATCTGTTCGACATTTTCAGGATCGATCCGGATGCTGGTGACCGAACCGACAGGGACACCGCGATAGCGCACGGGGTTGCCGACTTTGAGGCCGGTAACCGAACCGGAGAACAGGATGCGGTAATTGGCGTAACTCTTGTCGAGTTGGGCTTCGGTGAGCCAGACGATGAACACGACAAGGCCAGCCAGGATGGCGAGCACGAAGCTGCCGACGAGAAAATAATTGGCACGTGTTTCCATGGCGGCCCTATTTATCGGCCCCAGCCGCGCGAGCGCGGGGGCCGTGGAAATATTCGCGAATCCAGGGATGCTCGTGTCGCAGCAGCGAGGACAGCGTTCCTACGATAACCTTTTTATCGACGAGCACGGCGATACGGTCGCAAATCGCCGTCAGGCTGTCCAGGTCATGGGTGACCATGAAGACCGTCAGGCCAAGCGCCTGCTGGAGATTTCGGATCAGGGAGTCGAAGGCCGCAGCGCCGATCGGGTCGAGTCCGGCCGTGGGTTCGTCGAGGAAAAGAATGTCCGGGTCGAGCGCCAGGGCCCGCGCAAGACCTGCGCGCTTGCGCATGCCGCCCGACAGCTCGGACGGATATTTGACGGCGGCGTCCGGCGGGAGGCCGACCAGCGCGATCTTGAGCGCGGTGACTTCGGCCAGAAGGTCCGGCCGCAGATCGAGGAATTGCTTGATCGGCACCTGGATGTTCTGGGCGACGGTCATGGAACTGAACAGCGCGCCGTCCTGAAACAGGACGCCCCAGTGGCGCCGCAGCGCCTCGCGCTCGTCGTCGCTCAGACGATCGACATCGCGACCCAGCACCTCGATGCTGCCCTCCGCCTGGTGGTTGAGGCCGACGATGGTGCGCAGGAGGACGGATTTGCCCGCGCCGGACGCGCCGACCACGCCGATGACCTCGCCGCGCCGGACATCGAGGTCCAACCCGTCATGGATGACCGTCTCGCCGAACTTGTTGACCACGCCGCGCACGCGGATCGCCGGATCCTTCTCGCCGGTGTCGGGTGTCGCGGGCGCCGTCATATTCCAATACTCGAGAACAGGATGGAAAAGCCCGCGTCGAGGATGAGGACCAGGAAAATGGCCTCGACCACCGATTGGGTGGTGAGGCGGCCCACGCTTTCGGCACTGCCGCTCACGCGGAGGCCCTCGTAACAGCCGATCAAGGCGATCGCGAAAGCGAAAAACGGTGCTTTGATGATGCCGACCCAAAAGGTTCCCATGGGAATCGCGGAATTGAGTTGGATCAGAAACTGGGTTGGCGACATGTCGAGCAGCAGCATCAAGGCGATCGCGCCACCGAGCATACCGAGCATGTCCGAATAGAAGACGAGCAGCGGCAGGGTTATGACAAGGGCGAGAATACGAGGCAGAACCAGGACTTCGATCGGGTCCAGGCCCAGGGTCGACATGGCGTCGATCTCCTGGTTGACCTTCATCGTACCGATCTGGGCGGTAAAGGCGCTGCCGGAGCGGCCCGCAATCAGAATGGCCGTCATCAGCACGCCGATCTCACGCAGCATCGAGACGGCGAGCAGGTTGATCGAAAAAATTTCCGCGCCGAACCGGGTCAGTTGGTCGACGCCTTGATAGGCCAGAACGACGCCGATCAGGAAGGAAAGCAGCCCGACGATCGGCAAGGCGTTGAAACCCGACCGTTCCATATTCGCGATGACGGCGGTGACGCGGATGCGCCGGGGGTGGCGGATCGCGCGGCCGATCGCAATCGTCACAAGGCCGAGGAAGGCGATCAGGTTTCTGGCCAAATCCAGTGTCGCCTAGGTGGCGCTGCCCATGCGCTCGACCATGGCGCGAATGCCGCCTCGCTTCTTGGATGCTGCTTCCTCGCCCGGATGGGAATCGGCGACCCGTTCGATCAGGGCGTCATGGGCCGCTTTCGCGCCGGTAATTTCGACGGCAAGGCCGCGCGCGCGCAGCGCCTCGCGAGTGCGATGCACTAGCCAGGCTCCGGTGCTGTCCAGAGACTCGACCTTGGCGAGGTCGAGACGCGCCTTGTGGCAGGGCCCGGGATCGAGCGCGCGCAGGGCCGCATCGAAGCGCGCGACGGCCTCGATCTCCCAGCGCCCATGGGCGGTCAGCACGAATGTGCCGGCCGCTCGCTCGGTCTCAAAACCATCGGACAAGCCGGTCCCTTTCGGACGCTGGGAATTCCTCGGCGAAGTATAGGCAAAAGGCGCGCCCGGGCTAGCCGGTCCGGGCGCGTGCTCAGACCCTCGGACCTGGAGCCTCCATCGCACCGGGCCCGAGGGCCCGCTGCATGATGATGGAATCGACCCAGCTGCCGCTCTTGTACCCGATCCCCTCGAATTGCCCGGCCATGCGAAAGCCGTGGCGCGCGTGGAGACGGACCGAGCCGGCATTGCGCGCCTCTCCGCCGCCGATCACCGCAACCATCTGGCGGTAGTCCAGGGTCTCGCATCGCGCGATCAGCGCCGCGAGAAGCGCGCTGCCCAGGCCGCAGCCGGTCGCGTCTGGAGCGACATAGATCGAATCCTCGACCGTGTAGCGGTATGCCGGGCGCGGGCGGAAGGGCCCGGCATAGGCGAAGCCGGCGACCCGGCCGCGCCATTCGGCGACCACATAGGGCAGGCCGAGGCCGATCACCATATCGCGGCGGCTTGCGATTTCCTCGAAATCGGGCGCGGCCAGTTCGAAGCTGCCGAAGCCATTCAGAACATGATGGCCGTAGATCGCCTGGATCGCGGCCAGATCGCCGCCGATCGATTCGCGCAGGACGGGGCTTTCGCCCCGGGCTGCTTCCGGCCCCGTCATGCCGCCAGGGCGTCCGCCGCCAAGGCGCCCAGGCGCGCCGACAATTCGCTCATCGTTTCGTTCAATTCGGATATATAGGGGCGCCGCTCGAATCGCTCTTCGTCCATATAGAGGGCGCGGTTGATCTCGATCTGCAGGGCGTGGACGCCGGTCTGCGGGCGGCCGTAATGCCGGGTCGTGAAGCCGCCCGCATAAGGCAGATTGCGCGTGACGTTGTAGTCTCGCTCGCGGAGAAATTTTTCGACCGCGTCGGTCACGAAAGAGGCGCAAGCGGTGCCGAAGACGTCGCCGAGAACGAAATCGACCCGCCTGTGCCCGGCATCGCGATCCATCGGCCCGCCGATCGACGGCATGGAATGGCAATCGATCAGAAGGCAGGTATCGAACCGTGCCCTTGTGTTGTCGATCAGATGGCTCAGCGCCTGGTGATAGGGCCAATAGCATCGCTCGATCCGGGCCTTGGCCTCCCCGAAACTCAGCTTGTCGCGGTAGATTTCCTCGCCATTGGCGACCACCCGCGCAATCGTGCCGAGCCCGGCCCCGACCCGGGGGGAGCGGGTGTTTACATAGGAGGGCAGTTCGTCCTCGAACATCTCGGGGTCGAGTTCGTAGGGCTCGCGATTGGGGTCGATATAGGCGCGCGGGAATCGGGCCCGGATCAGCGGCGCGCCGCGCTCCGGCACGCCAGCGTAGATCTCGTCGACGAAACTGTCCTCCGACCGGCGCAGGCTCAGGGAGTCGAGGCGCGAGGCAGCGACGAACGCGTCGGGATAGCTCGTGCCGCTATGGGGGGAGGCGAAGACGAGGGGTATCGTCTGCTCTTCTGGGGCGATGACGTCCCAGGCCTCGCCCCAACCGGCGAACAGGCTCAGGCTGGCATCCATGATCCAACTCGTTTAGCCCATTCCCGCGGGAGTGTCATCCGCGGCCGGGGCGCGCCGGCCGATTGCCGGCAGCTTCCGGGCCGATTTCCGGGCCCGTTACCCATTGTTTAACCGCCAGGCCGCAACATGCCCTGCGACGGGGGTCTAGATGGTCGCGGGGACGGGAGCGGAAAGGACGGCAATGGCGCGCATACTACTGGCCGAAGACGACGATTCCCTGCGCCGCTTCCTGGTGCGCGGCCTGGAGGCGGCGGGCCATGACGTGGTCGATGTGCGTGACGGCATCACGGCCGTCGCGGCACTTGAAGCCGGACCTTATGACCTGCTGATCGCCGATATCGTCATGCCCGGCACGGACGGGATCGAACTGGCGCGCCAGGCGACCGGCGAGATGCCCGCGCTCAAGGTCATGTTCATCACCGGCTTCGCCGCCGTCGCGCTCAAGGCCCAATGCATGGCGGTCTCGAAGGGCGGCAAGGTCCTGTCCAAGCCCTTCCACCTGAAAGACCTGGTCGAAGAGGTGGAAACCGCGCTCGCCGCATAGCGGCTTTTCCCAGGCGTCATGTCGGCCCTTGCAATGCCCGGACGGTTGGTTATAAATCGCCCGGCCTTGGGGGCGCGTAGCTCAGCGGGAGAGCACTACGTTGACATCGTAGGGGTCACAGGTTCAATCCCTGTCGCGCCCACCATTTTCTGATTATATATCAATCACTTAGAAGAAGCCTAGCGGTTGACTGGTTAGGGAGCCCTATGCTGGGTCACCTATAGGTCACCTCCGCGATAGAAGGTTCGGTTGCTGATCAGCCTGATCTAGCCGCCAGAATTGGCCTTCCCTCTTGACTGGATCGGCATCCGAACTGCCCCCGCGTAGAAATCTGGACATGAAGGATCATCATGATGGCCTGGATTTACGCGATTGCTGACAGTGGATACGAGATAGGCGTTAAGGTCGGCCGCGATGCCCACCAGAGCGGGCTTCAACGTTATCGGCGGTCGCATTGTTACTCGCCCCGTAAGATGCAGTGCATTGCCCTTTGGGAAATCCCTCAAGACGCCAACCATGCTGATTGGGAGCGCAGAGCGCGCTCAAACCTCCAGGCCCTGATATTCCCGCACAATGGAGCAGAATGGCTCGCCCTCGACCGTGCCGACGCTGTGCGGGCCGTCTCGAATAACCTCGGTCGCCGGCCTGATCGCCTGAACCCGGAGTTACACCGCCCCTCAACCTACG
>JAQCGR010000195.1 GCA_027619995.1 Pseudomonadota bacterium
CGCCGGACCATGACCGAGGCGGAGCAGGCCCTGTTCGGCATCGAGAAGCTGAACGTGCCGCGCTCGGACATCCCCGCCGTCACCCATGTCGACTATTCGGCGCGCATCCAGACCGTCCATGCCGACACCAATCCGCGCTATCACGCGCTGATCACCGCCTTCAAGGCCAAGACGGGCTGTCCGGTCGTCGTGAACACCAGCTTCAACGTGCGGGGCGAGCCGATCGTCTGCACCCCGGAGGACGCCTTTCGCTGCTTAATGGGGTCCGAGATCGACGTGCTGGTCGTCGGCAACTGCTACCTCCGCAAGGAGGACCAGGACCCGGCCCTCAAGCAGGACTACAAGAACGCCTTCGAACTCGACTAGGCGCGCGCGGGAGATTCCGCGTCACTATCCAGGACGGGCAACCATGACGGCGGGCGGGGCGTGACCAGGGCGCGGGACTCCAAGAAAAGCCACCGCGACATGACGACCGGCCCGGTGGCCGGGCATCTCACGCGCATGACCCTCCCCATGATCGTCGGCATCCTGGCGGTCTTGTCGATCAGCGTGGCCGATACCTATTTCGTCGCCCAACTGGGCACGAACGAACTGGCCGCTCTCAGTTTCACCTTCCCGGTCGTGTTCTGCATGGCCAGCATCGGGATGGGCCTGGGCGCGGGGGCCAGTTCCGTCGTCTCGCGCGCGGTCGGATCGGGCGACGAGCGCCAGGTCCGGCGCCTGGCGACGGACAGCCTGATCCTGGCGGTCCTGATCGTCGGCGGCCTCGCCACCCTGGGCATGCTTACCATTGAACCGCTGTTCCGTCTGCTCGGCGCGCGGCCGGCCCAGATGGAGCATATCGTCGTCTATATGCGGATCTGGTATCCGGGCATCGTGCTGCTGGTCGTGCCCATGGTCGCCAACAACATCCTGCGCGCAACAGGCGATGCCATCTTTCCCAGCGCCATCATGGTCGTCGCCGCGATCGTCAATATCATCCTGGATCCGATTCTGATCTTCGGCCTCGGGTCGATTCCGGCCATGGGGGTCGAGGGCGCGGCCTGGGCCACCCTGGCCGCGCGCTTCGCGCCGCTCGTCGGCTCGCTCTACCTGCTGCACTACCGAGACAAGTTGCTGGTGTTCAACTTCCCACCCATGGCCCAGTTGCGTGAATGCTGGCGCAGCATCGCCGCCGTCGCCCTGCCGGCCGCCATGGGCAATGTCATCAGTCCCCTGGGCTACGGGCATCCTGACCGCCATCATCGCGCGCTTCGGGGCCGATGCCGTGGCCGGCTTTGGCGTCGCGACACGGATCGAAGCGCTGGCCCTGGTCCCGATCTATGCACTATCGGCCGGCATTGCGCCCATCGCGGGGCAGAACTGGGGTGCGGGACGCGGCAACCGGGTCCGGCTGGCCCTCATCCAATCATTCGTATCAGGCGCGCTTTGGGCCGCCGTGCTGGCTCTGACCTTCTGGCTGTACGGGGCGGAGATCGTCCGGCTGTTCAATCCGGACACGGACATCGTCCGGGTCGCCACCGGCTATCTCGATATCGTCCCGCTCAGTCTCGCCGGCGCCGGTGTGATGATGTCCGCCGTGGCCGCGCTCAACGCGATCGGTATGGCCGCACGCGGTCTCGCTCTGAACATCGGGCGCACACTGATCCTGACAGCGCCACTGGCCTGGCTCGGCGCGGAAATGCTCGGCCCGCTCGGCATCGCCCTGGCGGTCGCGGTCGCGAATGTCCTTTCGGCGGGGCTCACTGTTTGGCAATCCCCACGAACTCTCCTGCGCTCCTGAAACAATTTAAACGGATCAGCGTCCGAAAGGCTGGACGGAACCGCCCATACGGGCCAGCATCCCTTCCCGAGGAACCCATATCGTCCACGCCTCGGCGCTGACGGGGTTCGCCGCCTCGGGTCGGGATAGATGAGCACGGAACCGCAATCGCCCGACGGCGCGCCCACCGCTCCGCGCCAGCGCGCCCTGATCATGGTCACCGTGATCCTGGCCAGTGCCATGTATTCCGGCGACCTGTCCCTCGTCGCCATCGCCATTCCCCATATGCAGGGCGCCTTCTCGGCCACGCCGGACGAGATATCCTGGGTTGCGACAGCCTTCGTCCTGGGCTCCGCCGCGATGATCGTGACCACCGGCTGGCTGGCCGCCCGGGTCGGCGCGAAACGCCTGTTCCTCGTCTCGATCGCAAGCTTCGCCACGCTTTCCATCATGGCAGCCCAGGCGACCACCTTGCAGGAAGAGATCCTGCTGCGCCTCGGCATGGGCGCAGTCGGCGCGCCGATCCAGCCGCTCTGCCAGATGATCGTGATGAACGCCTATCCGCGCGAGCAGCATGGCCGCGCCCTGGCGACCTGGAGCCTGGGGATCATGGTCTCGCCGATCCTCCTCCTGCCCGCCAGCGGCTTCATCGTCGATATGTTCGGCTGGTCCGGGGTGTTCTACATGACCCTGCCCTTCGGCACGCTCGCCTTCCTGGGCGCCATCGCCTTTGTGCCACGGACGCAGCCGGAGGCCAGCCGAGGCCTCGACTGGCTCGGCCTTTCCCTGCTGATCACCCTCTTCGCGCTGCTGCAATTCGTCCTCAGCCGCGGCGGGCGGCTCGACTGGTTCGATTCCAGCCCGATCGTCGGCTCCCTGGCGATCTCGGCGCTCTGCGTCTACGTCCTGGTACTTCATCTGGCGACAGCCCGCGCGCCGCTCATCCCGCCCGATCTGTTCCGCAACCGGAACTTCTCCTTCGGCCTGGCCGCCACCTTCGTCTTCGGCGCCACCAACATGACCATCATCATCCTGCTGCCCCTGCTGCAGCGGAATCAGCTCGGCTATCCGGTCGAATTCGTCGGGATCATCATGGCCGTGCGCATGCTCGGCTCGATGCTGGGCCAATACATCGTCTCCGTGCTCATCTCGCGGGTCGACCCCCGGCACCTCATCGCCGCCGGCACGCTCTGCGCCGGCACATCGACCTGGATCATGGCGGGCTGGTCCCTGGACGTGGCGCCGCTTCAGATCCTGCTGCCCATCGTCCTCCACGGCATCAGCGGCGGCTCGACCTGGGTCTGCCTGAATTCGCTGACCGCCTCGACCCTGGACGCGCGTCTCCGCCCTCATGGCATCCCGATCTATTTCCTGACCTTCAATGTCGGGTTCAGCTTCGGGGTCGCCGCCATCCTGACCTATTGGTCGAACAGCACTCAGGCCAACTATGCCCGGCTCAGCGAATACGTGAACCTGTTCAACCGCGCACTCCAGGCCCCTTTCTCCGGCGGCGGCAAGGACGGCGTCGATCCGGCCGCGACGGCTCAGATCGCGAGCGAAATCACCCGCCAGGCCAGCATGATCGCCTATAACAACACCTTCGTCGTGGTAACCGTCGCCAGCCTGCTGGTCATCCCGCTGGCCTATCTGCTGAAGGATCCGGGCTGGCGCCGCCGCCGTTGAGCGCTGCCCTCCTACCCTTGACTTCCGACCGGGGCGCGACCCATCCTTGGGTCATGGCTGGGGTGCCTTCGGCGCGCGTTGCCGGGGCTGAGAGAAGACCCACAGACCTGACCTGGGTAATGCCAGCGTAGGGAGCCGATGCGGGGACCGGAAAAGCCGTTCCCCCAGCCCCGGCTTCCTCCTGGCGAAGGAGGATTGCATGCACCGAACAGCGAAGACCGTCGCCGCCATCTTGCTTGCGGGCGCGACCGCGCTCGCGGCCGAATCGGCCGCCGCCGCGGATGACAAGAAGGCGGTCTTTCCGGTCCTTGTCCCGATCACCGGCTTCCTCGCGCTGGAGGGCACGGCCCAGCGCAACGGCGCCGTCCTGGCCCTGGACGAGGGGATAGACGGGGTCGCCGCGCGATACGAGGTGCAGGACACCGGCACCTCGCCCGAGGTCGCCGTGAACGCCCTGCTGCGCGCCTTGTCGCGCGACGAGGTGACCGCCGTGGCCGCCTCCATCTTCGGCACCCAGATGCTCGCGATGATGCCGGTCGCGGCGGAAGCCGAGGTGCCCCTGCTCACCGTCTCCGGCACCGCGAAGCTGACCGAGATGGGCAATCCCTGGGTCTTCCGCTTCTTTCCGACGGATGCGGTCGTGAAGGTCGCCCAGGCGCGCTATATCGTCGAGGAACTGGGCAAAAAGCGCCCGGCGATCATCTACCAGACCACGGCCTATGGGCAGAGCGGGCAGGCCCATCTGCTTGCCGCCTTCGAGAAGCTGGGCGCCAAGGTCGTCTACGAAGAGGGCCTGGCGCCCGACGTGAAGGACATGCTGCCAGCGCTGACCAAGGCCCTGGCGGCGGATCCCGATGTGCTGGTCCTCCACCTCCATTCCGGGCTGACCGCCCTGTTCGTTCGCCAAGCCAAGGCGAACGGCACGGACCTACCCATCGTCGCCGGCTCGGCCATGCATCAGCCGACCACGGCCGCCCTGCTGGAACCGGCCGAACTGGCCGGAGTCTGCGCCGAATCCGGCTCCTCTCCCATCTCCGGCGGCTCACCCGAGATGAACGCTTTCGCCGAAACCTACCGCGTCCGCTTCGATGCCGAGCCGGACGCCTTCGCCCTCGGCCAGTATGACGCCATGCGCATGGCCCTGACCGCCATCGCCGAAGGCGCTGCGACACCCGAGGCCCTGCGCGAGAAACTGGCAACGACGGAGTATCGGGGCCTGGCCATGACCTACAAATCGGACGGCACGGGCAACATGGCCCATGACGCGGTCATCGTCTGTTACGACGGCGAAAGCCGCATCCCGCACATCGCCGCCCGTTACGAAAACGTCGACGGCGCGCGCTAGGCGCGGTCGAAAATGGACGGGACCGTCCTCCTTCAGCTTCTGCTGAACGCCCTGTCCCTGGGCGCGGCCTATGGGCTGGTCGCCCTGGGCTTCGCCCTGGTGATCGGGGCGACGGGGGCGGTCAATTTCGCCCAGGGCGATCTAGTCATGGCTGGCGGCTTGCTGACCGTGGCCCTGGCCTCCCTGCTGCCGGTCGACGGCTTGCTGCTTCTGCCGCTGGTCGTGCTCGCCATGGCCGGATTGGGTCTGCTCGTCTGCGCCCTCGCCTATCTGCCCTTCCGCAATGCCCCGCCGGTCTCGGTCTTCGTCAGCACCATCGCCGTGGGCATCCTGTTGCAGAACGGCGCAAACGGCCTTTTCGGGGCGGCGCCGCGCGCCGGGCCGCCGCTGCTGTCGGGCGGCGAGGTCGGCTTCGGCGGTCTGGTCCTGGACCGCCAATCCCTCGCCGTGATCGTCGCCGCCGTTCTTCTGGCCGGCGGAACCTGGCTTCTGCTCCATCGCAGTCAGATCGGACGGCGGATGCGCGCAACCGCCCAGGATCCGGAAATGGCCCGCGCCATGGGCGTGAACACCACCCGCACCATCGCCCTCACCTTCGCCCTGGCGACTGCCCTGGCCGGGGCCGCGGGGCTGCTGCTCTCCAACCGCTATTTCGTCACCCCGGTCGAAGGTACAAACCTGATGCTGAAGGCCTATATCGCCGTGGTCGTCGGCGGCTGGGGACGGATCGGCGGGGCCTTGGCCGGGGCGATGCTGGTCGCCGGGTTCGAGGTCATCGTCTCATCCGTGCTGTCCTATCCGGTGGCCGAGGCCGGGCTCTATATCTGCGTCCTGCTGCTGCTTCTGCTGCGGCCCCAGGGCGTCTTCGGCGAAGCGCTCGGCCGCAGGGTCTGAGGCGGGTATGGCCTGGCTGCTGACCGGCTTGCGCCTGCCCTGGCTGATCGGGGCCGCACTGCTGTTGATTCATGCGGCAGCGGGCGATCTCTATGACCTGCGCCTGCTGACCGTCACCGGCAGCTACGCCTTGATGGTTCTGGGCTATCAACTGGTCTTCGGCCATGCCGGTGCCCTGTCCCTGGCCCAGGGCGCCTTCTTCGGCCTGGGCGCCTATGCCACAGGCATTCTCGGCGCCAGCCTCGGCTGGCCCTTCCCTGCGACATTCATGGCCGCGATCGCGTTGCCCGCTCTGATCGCGGCCCTGGTCGCTCTGCCCGTCCTGCGCCTCGAATCCCATTACTTCGCGTTGGCGACCCTGGGTCTGGCGCAGTTGGCCCTGATCCTTGCCGTCAACTGGCAGGACCTGACCGGCGGAGCCAACGGATTGGCCGGGGTGCCCGCCATCCTGCCGGGCCTGACCGGCCGGGACGGCGCGCTGGTCCTGCTCGGGGCAGTCTGGGCGGCGGTGGCTGCGGCGGCCCTGCTCTGCCACGCCCTGACCGGCGGGTTGCGCGGCCTGACCTATCGCCTGATGCGCGACGCGCCCGAGGCGGCGGCGGCCAGCGGCATCGACGCCGGGGTCCTGCGCTTCCGAGCCTTCGTCATCGGCGCGGCCCTGGCGG
>JAQCGR010000196.1 GCA_027619995.1 Pseudomonadota bacterium
CGGCCGGGCCTCAACCATCTCGCCTTCGAAATGGCCTCGGAAGCCGATCTGGTCGCGCGCTACCGGTCGATCCGCCGGATTAAAGGGGTCGAGATCCGCACGACGGCGGACCACATCATCTCGCGCAGCGTCTATCTCTACGATCCCGACGGTAATGTCGTGGAATTCTATGCCGATATGCTCGACGATTGGCGCGAAGTATTCACCCTCGACCGCGAGGACAATGTCAGCGGCGATTGGACGCCGGGGGCCACCCCGCCGGATCCTGCCGAACGCTATCCCCGCACGACGGTTCTGCGACGGGTGGCGGATGCCTGCCTGCATCCGCGGCGGATCGACCATGCCGCCCTGGCGGTCGCGGAAATCAAGCGATCGGTTGCTTTCTGCCGGACGGTGTTGGGGCTCAAGGTCGTTCATGAGAACGACGGTGCGGTCTGCCTCGCCGGCAGCGACAGCCAGGATTTCGATCTGGTGTTGGTGCCCGTCGGCAAGGACGCGAAGCCGGGATTCAGCGATGCCGCCTATCTGCTGGCCGATGGCGAAAAGGCCGATCCGGCGCTGCGCCGCCTGACCGAGGCGGGCATTCCGGTACTGGGAATCGACCGGAACGAGGACGGTGGCTATGCCTTGACGATCGCGGACCCGGACGGCCTGCTCACCCGTTTCGTGACGGCGTAGAGCCGGTTTCGATGGGCGAGAATCGCGAATCGCGCGGCTGGCCTGGCTTCGCTAGGATGGTCGGACCGCAGCGCTTGAGCATGATGAGCAGACCATGACCGATACCACCCGGGCCACCGCGCCCGCGCCCCAGGCCAACCCGGAGAAGATCGCCCTCCTGAAGGCGCTGGAGCGCAAGCTGGTCTGGCTGTCCAGCTGGACGATCCATCATGCCAACCATGTCCGGAAGAGCGACGACGGGCTCAAGGTCGGCGGGCATCAGGCCTCCAGTGCCTCGGTCGCGACCCTGATGGCGGCGCTCTATTTCCACATCCTGCGGCCCGAGGACCGGGTGGCGGTGAAGCCCCATGCCAGCCCGATCTTCCACGCTATCCAATATCTGCTCGGCCACCAGACCCGGGAAAAGCTCGAACGCTTCCGCGCGCTGGGCGGCGCGCAATCCTATCCGTCGCGCACCAAGGACGGCGACGACGTCGATTTCTCGACCGGTTCGGTCGGTCTGGGCGTTGCGGTCACACTCTTCGCCTCGCTGGCCCAGGACTATGTGCGGATGCACCGCTTGGTCGACCGCGACAAGCCGGTCGGTCGCATGGTCGCCGTGATGGGCGATGCCGAGCTGGACGAAGGCAATATCTACGAGGCCATGCTGGAGGGCTGGAAGCACGACGTGCGGAACCTCTGGTGGGTCATCGACTACAACCGCCAGAGCCTCGACAGCGTCGTCCTCGATAAATTGTTCCAGAAGATCAAAGACTTCTTCGACGCGGTCGGCTGGACCGTCGTGGTGCTGAAATACGGTAAGCGGCTGGAAGCGGTCTTCTCCTGGGAGGGCGGTGAGGCCCTGCGCGACTGGATCGACGATTGCCCGAACGATCTCTTTTCCGCCCTGACCTTCAAGGCGGGCGCGGCCTGGCGCGAGCATCTGACCCAAGGCCTGCCCGACAGCCCGTTCCGCAAGCGGCTCTTCGCCGAGCATAACGACGACCAGCTTCATGCCCTGATGACCAATCTGGCGGGGCATGACATGGAGGCGGTGGTCGAAACCTTCGAGGCGGTCGATTCGGACCTGCCCCATTGCTTCATCGCCTATACCGTCAAGGGTCACGGCCTGCCCTTCGCGGGCCACAAGGACAACCATGCCGGCCTGATGAATCCCGAGCAGATGGACACCCTGCGCCGGGAAATGGGCATCGCGGAAGGCGAGGAGTGGGAGCGCTTCGCGGGCATGGATTTCGATCCCGCCGTCCTGCAGAGCTTTCTCGATGCGGTGCCGTTCAATGCCCAGGGGCGCCGGCGCTTCACCGCCGACGCGGTGCCGGTGCCCGAGGTGCTGCCCGCGCCGGATGCGCGCGGCAAGCCGATGGCGACCCAGGATGCCTTCGGGCGCCTCCTGAACGATTTGGGGCGCGGCGATTCGCCGCTCGCCGACCGTATCGTCACGACCTCGCCCGATGTCACGGTCTCGACCAATCTGGGCCCCTGGGTGAACCAGCGGGGCCTGTTCAATCGGGCCGACCGGGCCGATGTCTTCAAGGAGGAGAAGGTCGTCAGCGCCCAGCGCTGGGCCTTCAACCGGCGCGGCCAGCATCTCGAACTGGGCATCGCCGAAAGCAACCTGTTCCTGACCCTGGCGGCCTTCGGCCTGTCCCATTCGCTGCACGGCGTGCGTCTGCTGCCGATCGGCACACTTTACGATCCGTTCATCGCACGCGGTCTCGATTCCCTGAACTACGCCGCCTACCAGGACGCGCGTTTCATTGTCGTCGGCACGCCCTCGGGCATCACCCTGGCGCCGGAGGGCGGGGCGCATCAGTCGATCGGCACCCCGCTGATCGGCATGGCCCAGGACGGCCTGGCCGCGTTCGAGCCGGCCTATGTCGACGAACTGGCGATCATCCTGGGCTGGGCCTTCGACTATATGCAGCGCGACGGCACGGCGCGCGGCGACAGCGTCTGGCTGCGTGATGCCCAGGGCGGCTCGGTCTATCTGCGCCTGACCACGCGCCCCCTCCAGCAGCCCGAGCGGGCGATGGATGCGGGGCTGCGCGACGGCATCATCCAGGGCGGCTATTGGCTGCGCGAGCCGGCGCCGGGCGCCGAACTGGCGATCGCCTATTCAGGCGCGGTGGCACCCGAGGCCCTTGCTGCCTGGGAGCAGGCGGTGGAGGAGGTGCCGGGCGCCGGACTTCTGGCCGTGACCTCGGCCGACCGCCTCAATGCCGGCTGGACCGCGGCCGACCGGGGGCGCCAGACCGAAAGAAGCGCTGGGCCGTCCTGGATCGACACCCTGCTCGCGCCCTTGGCCCCCGATGCGGCCATCGTCACGGTCCATGACGCCCATCCCGCCGCGCTCGGCTGGATCGGCTCGGTCCGGGGCCATCGCACCCATAGTCTGGGGGTCGAGCATTTCGGCCAGACTGGCACCCTGGACGAGTTGTACCGGGCCTATCGGATCGATACCGAGGCAATTCTCGATGCGGCCGCCCAGGCCCTGGTGGCGCGGGCGCGCGGTTAGGCGAAGGGCCGTCTATTGCGCCGCGAAGGGTCTGTGCTATAGACAGCGGCTCGATTTGACGGCCCGCTGTGCGGGCGTGGTGGAACTGGTAGACACGCAGGTTTTAGGTACCTGTGACGGTAACGTCTTGGGGGTTCAAGTCCCTCCGCCCGCACCACATCTATCAACCGGGTTCTAGCAACCCGGATCGCAGGGCGGTGCAGCCGTATCGCGATCCGGACAAGCGCAAGTGTAAAGGTATCCGCCGATGCAGGTGACAGAGACCAACGCCGAAGGCCTTCGGCGCGAATTCAAGGTTGTCTTTCCGGCCTCCGAGCTGGGCGAGCGCATGGACGCGCGCCTGAAGGAGCTGTCCGGACAGGTCAACATTCCCGGCTTCCGCCCCGGCAAGGTGCCGGCGACGATCATCAAGGCGCGGTTCGGCGATGCCGTGCGTGGCGAGGTGATCGAGCGCGCGCTGAACGAAGGCGCGCAGCGCACCCTGGAGGAGCAGGGCGTCCGCCCGGCGACCCAGCCCAAGGTCGAGGTCGACGAATACGAGGCGGGCCAGGATCTGGCCTTCACCATCGCGGTCGAGGTCCTGCCCGAGATCGAGCCGGCGGATTTCGCCAAATACACGCTCGAGCGGCTTGAGCCGGTGGCCGATGACGAGGCCGTCCAGGAAGCCCTCGACGGCATGTCCAAGCAATATGGCAAGCTGGAGACGGTCGAGAAGAAGCGCGCCGCCAAGGATGGCGACGTGCTGGTGATCGATTTCACGGGCCGGGTCGACGGCGAGGAGTTCCAGGGCGGCAAGGCCGAGGATTTCCACCTGGCGCTGGGTTCGGGCACCTTCATTCCCGGCTTCGAGGACCAGTTGATCGGCGCCAAATCCGGCGAAGGCAAGGACGTCACGGTGACCTTCCCCGCGGATTACGGCAATGCCGATCTGGCGGGCAAGGAAGCCGTGTTCGAGGTCGCGGTGAAGGAGATCAAGGAATCCGTCGCCAGCGAAATTGACGACGAATTCGCCAAGCAGCTCGGCCATGAGAGCGTCGACGGCCTGCGCGAGGCGATTCGCGGCCAGATCGAATCGGGCATGAAGGACGTCGCGCGCGGGCGGATCAAGCGCACGCTGTTCGACCGGCTCGACGAGACCCATGATTTCCCCCTGCCGGAAGGCATGGTGGAGATGGAGTTCGAGAGCATCTGGCAGCGCGTTCAGCAGGACAAGGAAGCCGGCCAGCTCGATGCCGATGACGAGGGCAAGAGCGACGACGACCTGCGCGCCGAGTATCGCGGCATCGCCGAAAGGCGGGTCAAGCTCGGTCTGCTGCTGTCCGAGATCGGCACGCGCAACAACATCTCGGTCGCCCAGGAAGAAGTGAACCGGGCGATGATGGGGCAGGTCCGGAACTTCCCGGGCCAGGCCGAACAGGTGATCGAGTTCTACCGCTCGAATCCCCAGGCCATGGACCAGATCCGCGCGCCGCTGTTCGAAGAAAAGGTGGTGGACTTCATTCTCGAGATGGCCCAGGTGACTCCGCGCAAGGTCAGCCGCGAGGAGTTGATTGCGGCCTCCGAGGAAGGCGAGGAAGGCAAGGCCGAGAAGAAGGCCAAGGCTCCGGCCAAGAAGAAGGCTCCGGCCAAGAAGAAGGCGGCCGCCAAGGACGAGACCCCGGCCAAGGCCGAGGCGTCTGCCGAGAAGAAGGCTCCGGCCAAGAAGAAGGCTGCACTGAAGAAGAAGGCGGTGGCGAAGGGCAAAGCGAAGGACGACTGACCAAAGCGGGACCAGCCTGCGGGCCGGTCGCCCGGCGGGCGGGATAGAGACAGGTCGAGCGTATATTCAGGCCAAGCGGACATATTCGGGCCAAGCGGACAGGGACCACGATGACTGACCAGTTTGAGACGACGATGCAGACCCTCGTGCCCATGGTGGTCGAGCAGACCAACCGGGGCGAGCGGGCCTACGACATTTATTCGCGGCTCCTCAAGGAGCGCATCATTTTCGTGACCGGGCCGATCAACGACATGGTCTCGACCCTGATCTGCGCTCAGCTCCTGTTCCTGGAATCGGAGCATCCGTCTAAGGATATCGCCTTCTACATCAACTCCCCCGGCGGCATCGTCACCTCCGGTCTCGCGATCTACGACACGATGCAATACATCCGGCCCGAGGTGATGACGGTTTGCATCGGCCAGGCCGCCTCCATGGGCTCGCTGTTGCTCTGCGCGGGCGGCAAGGGCAAGCGCTTCTCGCTGCCCCATGCCCGCATCATGACCCACCAGCCCTCGGGCGGTGCCCAGGGCCAGGCGACCGATATCGAAATCCACGCTCGCGAAATCCTGGCGACACGCGCGCGGCTCAACGACATCTACGTGAAGCACACGGGCCAGAAGCTCGAGGTGATCGAGCAGACGATGGAACGCGACAAGTTCATGTCGCCGGAAGAGGCCAAGGTCTTCGGCCTGATCGACGAGGTCGTGACCCATCGACCGGTCCCGCCAGGCGAGAAGAACGGCGACGACGCGCCCAAGACTCCCCCTGCCAAAAGCTGAGGCGGGGCAGGGGCGACCGGGTGACGCGCCGCACGTTTACCGGCTGTTGACCGAAGCGCTCCATCCTGGTCTGGCGCGCGGTTCGCGGCGCTTGTCCTCGCGGCCTGGAATACGGCGCATTGACCTTGGGGAAATCGCTCATACTTTTTGCGTTGTGCCTCCGCGAATGCCATGCCTAACATGACCTCGCCCGCACGAAATGTGTCGCAACAAACCCACACGGGGCGCGAATGAACAAGTCCTCTGGCGGCGATTCCAATAACACCCTGTATTGTTCGTTCTGCGGAAAGAGCCAGCACGAAGTCCGTAAACTGATTGCCGGCCCGACGGTCTTCATTTGCGACGAATGCGTCGAACTCTGCATGGACATCATCCGTGAAGAGCACAAGACGACCCTGGTCAAGTCGCGCGATGGGGTGCCGACTCCGAAGGATATCGCTTCGGTCCTCAACGACTACGTGATCGGGCAGAGTCATGCCAAGCGCGTGCTCTCCGTGGCTGTCCACAACCATTACAAACGCCTCGCCCATGGCGCGAAGTCCAACGATGTCGAGCTGGCGAAGTCGAACATCCTGCTGGTCGGCCCGACGGGCTGCGGCAAGA
>JAQCGR010000197.1 GCA_027619995.1 Pseudomonadota bacterium
GCGATAGCCCGCCAATTCGGGGACACTTTTGCGAATCGGCCGATGATTCGGCTGGACCACCGCTCGCGGGAGCGCGACGATGCCCCCCTGCCGGATTAGCAAATACGACGCGGCGGTCGAATCCTGGGGGAGTGAACAATCATGGCCGAATCCGTCCTCGCGGAGGGTTTCACCACCGACCCCTATTGGTGGCGCGAAGCCCCGCGACCCGATTGGCCAGAACACCCCCTGCCCGACCGCTGCGACGTGGCCGTCGTCGGTTCGGGCTATACGGGCCTGATGGCGGCCATGACCCTGGCGCGCGCCGGCCGCGACGTTGTCGTGCTCGAAGCCGAGACGCCTGGTTTCGGCGCCAGTTCACGCAATGCCGGCTTCGTCTCGCGCACCCTCTACGCGAAGCTGCCGCAACTGACGAGTACCCATGGCGAAGCCGCCGCGATCGAGATGATGCGCGAGGCCGGTGAGGCCACGGACCATCTGTTCGATTTCGTCGGGGAAGAGCAGATTCGCTGCCATCTGGTGCGCTGCGGACGCCTGCTCGCCGCCGTCGCGCCCGCCCATTATGAATCCCTGGCCAAGCAGCTCGACCTGCTGTCGCGCAAGATCGGCACAGAGGGCGAGATGCTGCCCCGGGCCGAACAGCATCGCGAGATCGGCACCGACTACTATCATGGCATGATGGTCATGCGCGGCACCGGCACCCTGCATCCTGGCCTGTACCACCAGGGCATGCTCGAACGGACCGAATCATCCGGGGCCGCGATCCATGCCCGCACCCCCGTCACAGGCATCGACGAGACGAGCGACGGAGTCCGCCTGACAACCCCGCGCGGCGAGATCCTGGCGCGCGACGTGGTGGTCGCCACCAACGGCCATACCGGGACCGTGACCCCCTGGCTGCGCCGGCGCGTCATCTCCTTCGACGCCGCCGTCATCGTCACCGAACCCATCCCCAAAGAGTTGATGGACAAGCTGCTGCCCAATCGCGGCGCGATGAGCGACAGCAAGGTGAATATGTATTCCGTGCGGGCCACGCCGGACGGCGCGCGCATTCAGTTCATGTCGAACCGCGGCCTGATGGTGCGCGACAACCGTGCCAAGGCGGTCGAGATGCACGGCCATATGCTGGACCTGTTTCCCGAACTGGCGAAGACCAAAGTCGCCCATTGCTGGACCGGGAAGATGGGCTTCTCCTTCGACCGCACCCCCCATATCGGCGCAAAAGGCCCGATCCGCTACGCCGCCGGCTATAGCGGGTCGGGCCTGCCGATGGGCACCTGGCTGGGCAAGAAGCTCGCCCTCAAGATTCTCGGCGACGCCGAGGGCCAAACGGCCTTCGACGCCCTGGCTTTCCCGACCAAGCCGCTCTATTGGGGCAAGCCCTGGTTCCTGCCCGCGGCCGTCCGCTACTACAATTGGAAAGACGCCCGCGCCGTGGCCGAGGGCCGGCGCGCGCGATGACCGCGCTTCCGGTCACGCCGGACTTCAAGGACACCCCCTATTGGTGGGAGGCCTCGCCCCTGCGGGACGCCGCGCCGGAGCCCTTGCCGGAGCAGGCCGACGCCGTCGTTGTCGGTACCGGCTTCACCGGACTCTCTGCCGCCCTCACCCTGGCCCGGCGCGGCACCTCCACTGTTGTGCTGGACGCGGAGGCGCCAGGCTTCGGCGCCAGCACGCGCAATTCCGGCATGACGGCCTTCCTCCTGCCAACCAAGGCAAGCGCCCTGGTCTCCCGCTTTGGCGAGGAGCGGGGCGGCGCCATGCAGCGCGCTGCCGTCGAGGCCCATGACGGGCTCGCCGAACTGATCGCGGACGAGGGCATCGCCTGCCATTTCGCCCGTTGTGGCCGCTTCGTCGGGGCGGAGACGCCAGCCCACTACGAGCGGATGGCGCACGAACTCGACCTCATGGCCCGCCTCGCCGGGGTCCAGGGCGAAATGGTGCCGCGCGAGGCCCAGGGCCGGGAAATCGGCAGCACCCATTACCATGGCGGTATGCTCCTGACCCAGGCGGGCGCGCTCCACCCCGGGCTCTACCACCGCGGCCTGCTCGAGCGGGCGGAGGCGGCGGGCGCCCAGGTCCACGGTCATGCCCCCGTCCTGTCGGTCTCCCGCCAGGGTGGCGGCTTCCGAGTCCAGACCGCGCGCGGCGCGATCGCGGCGGAGACCGTGATCGTCGCCACCAACGGCTATACCGGCCCGGAATCGCCCTGGCTGCGCCGGCGCATCGTTCCGGTCGGGGCCAGCGTCACGGTGTCGGAGCCGGTCGAACCAGGCCTGCTCGAATCCGTGCTGCCGACCGGGCGGGCGATGACCGATTCGAAGATCAACATCTATTCGGCCCGGCGCTCGCCAGACGGCACGCGCCTGCAGTTCGCGGCCGCGCGAGGCCTGCTCATGCGCGATCCGAGGCGCAAGGCGGCCGAGGTGCACCGGGTCCTCGCTGCGGTATTCCCCCAGGCCGCCCATCTTCGCATCGCCTTCTGCTGGACCGGGCAGATGGGCTTCGCTTTCGACCGCCAGCCCCATATCGGCGCACGGGACGGCGTCCGCCATGCCATGGGATACTGCGGCTCGGGCGTGTCCATGGCGACTTGGCTGGGGCGCAAGGCGGCGCTCCAGTCCCTGAGCGATCCGGCGGGTGCAACCCCTTTCGACGGGCTGCCATTCCCGACCCGGCCCTTCTATCGCGGCAGGCCCTGGTTCCTGCCGGCCGCGGTGCGGTACTACAATTGGCTCGACCGGCGCGATCGCGCCCGGGCCGCTTGAGGGAGGCGCGCCATGGCGCAAGACATCTTCGCCGAAGATTTTAGAACCGACCCCTATTGGTGGGACGCCGCGCCCCGCCCCCGGCTCGATTTCGAACCCCTGCCCAAGAGTTGCGATCTGGTCGTCGTCGGCTCCGGCTTCACGGGGTTGTCGGCCGCCCTGACGGCCGCGCGCGGCGGGCGCGATACCGTGGTCATCGAAGCCGAGGACCCGGGCTATGGCGCGAGCAGCCGCAACGCCGGCTATGTCGGGCGCACCCTGTGGCACAAGTTCGAGCCCCTGGTGAAAAAGGTCGGGCCGAAGGAGGCCGCGCGCCTCCAGGGCGACGCGGTCGCCGCCCATCACTACGTCGTCGACCTGATCGCCAAGGAACAGATCGAGTGCGGCTTCGTCTATTCCGGCCGCTTCATCGGGGCCAGCACGCCGCGCCATTACGACCATTTCGCCAAGGACCTGGAAGCGATCCGCAAATACGGCGTCGAGATCGAGGCCGAGATGATCCCGAAGGCCGAACAGAAGCGCGAAATCGATACCGATTTCTGCCATGGCGGGCTGCTGATCCACGGCGTCGGCGCCGTGCATCCCGGCCTCTACCACCTCGGCCTGCTAGAGCGGGCCCGCAATGCCGGCGCACGGGTGATCGCCAACACCCCGGTCACCAATGTCGCCCGGGCATCGGGCGGCGGTTTCACGGTTTCCACAGCGCGCGGATCGGTTCAGGCGCGCGATGTGCTGATGGCCACGAACGGCTATCGCGGCGCGGAGATGGGCTGGCTCCAACGCCGCGTCATCCCGGTGAAGGCCTATATCATCGCCACCGAGCCGCTGCCGCCCCAGAAACTCAAGCGCATGATGCCCGGCGGCCGCACCTTCCTCGATTCCCGGAACAACATATGGGCCGTGCGATTGAGCCCGGACAACACGAGGCTGATCTGTTTCGGCCGGACCGGCATCAATGACGGCGATCTGCGCAGCAAGGCGCGGCTGCTGCGCGACGGCCTGGTGGCCATCTTCCCCGAACTGGCCGATGTGAAGCTGACCCATTGCTGGGACGGCACGATGGGCTTCACCTTCGACAAGCTGCCCCATATCGGAATGCGCGACGGCATCCACTACGCCGCCGGCTATTGCGGGACAGGGCTGCCGATGGGCACCTATCTCGGGCATAAATCGGCCCTGCGCATCCTGGGCGAGGACGATGCCCGCATCGCCTTGGAGGAGCGCCGCTTCCCGACCCGGCCGCTCTATTTCGGCACGCCGTGGTTCCTGCCCGCGATGATGGGCTACTACAATATGCGCGATCGCATCGACCTTTGGCGCGGATGAAACCGCTCGACCATCTAGGCCCCTCGCTCTGGGCCGGCACCGCCAACGAACCGCCGGACACTGTTCCATTGGAGGGCCAGCGGCGTGCCGATGTCGTGGTTATCGGCGCGGGCTATACAGGCCTGTCCTGCGCCATCCATCTGGCGGAGGCAGGTGCCGATGTCGTCGTCCTCGAAGCCAAGGGGATCGGCCACGGTGGCTCGGGCCGCAACATGGGCCAGGTCAATCCCGGCGTCTGGGCCGATCCGAAGGTCGTCGAAGACCTGCTGGGCGAAGCGACCGGACGGCGCTTCAACCAAGCCTTCGGTAGCACCTTCGAACTGGTCGAGGGGCTGGTGAAGCGCTTCGACATCCAATGCGACCTCAATCGCAGCGGCAATATCTACGTCGCGCATTCCGCCAAGGGCCTGCGCAAGGTCGAAGACCGGCAGGCTCAGCTCGCCGCCTACGGCTTCGACGTCGAGATGCTCGACCGGGAACAGACCGCCGCCTATGTCGGCAACCGGCGCTATCACGGCGCCATGCTCGACAAGCGGGCCGGCAATATCCATCCCCTCAATTACGCCCTCGGGCTGGCCCGGGGCGCCATGTCCCTGGGCGTATCGGTGCATACCAGTTCCCCGGTGCACGGCCTCGCCCGCACCGCCGACGGCTGGCGGGCGGAAACCGACCGCGGCTCGGTCACGGCTGAACGCGCCGTGATCGCCACCGATTCCTATTCGGACAATCTCTGGCCCGGCCTCAAACGAACCCTCGTGCCGGTCGGCACCTACGCCACGGCGACCGTGCCGCTGGGCGACAATCTGCGCCGGACGATCCTGCCCCACCGCACCTCGACCTTCGAGAGCGCGTCTATCTCGACCTATTTTCACATGGTCGCCTCGGACCGGATTATGATTTCGATCCTCGGCTATCCGCCCGTCTTCAAGAATTCATGGCTCGACCGCTGGCCGCGCCTGCAGCTCCGCCGCCATTTTCCCCAGGCCGGCGACCTGCCCTTCGAGTTCAAATGGGGCGGCACGGTCGGCCTGTCGGACGATCGCCTGCCCCGCCTGCACGAACCGGCCCCAGGATTGTCGATCTGCTGCGGCTTCAGCGGCCGGGGCATCACCTCGGCCACCCTGGGCGGCAAGATCGTCGCCGAACGCATCCTGGGCACGATGACCGACGAGACCAGCCCCCTGCCGGTAAAGCCGATCAAACCGATTCCGCTTCGCCTTATGCGCGCGGCCTCTTATGAATTGGGCTTCCGGGCCTTTAGAATGCTCGCCTGGCTGCCCTAGAGAAGCGAGTTCCGAATGATCCAGCGCCGCGACACGCCCATGACCGATTCCCTCTGGCACGCGACCGCCGCGCCCGCGCCGGAGACGACGCCGTTCGCGGGCGAGGCCCAGGCCGATGTCGCCATCGTCGGGGGCGGCTTCACCGGGTGCTCGGCCGCCTTGAATCTGGTGCGCAAGGGCAAGTCGGTCATCCTGCTCGAAGCGCGCGAGATCGGTTGGGGCGGATCGGGGCGCAATGTCGGCCTGGTCAATGCCGGTACCTGGCTCGATCCCGAAGTCGTCATTCAGCGCGCCGGTCAGACCTATGGCGAGCGGCTGACGGACGGCCTCAACAACGCGCCGAAGCTCGTCTTCGAGATGGTCGACCGTTACGGCATCGACTGCGATCTGGTGCGTAAGGGCGTGATCAAGGCCGCCCATAACCAAGCTGGCTTCAAGGCGGCGAAGGAACACGCCCGCCAATGGCAGGCGCGGGGCGCGAACATCGAAGTGATCGACGCCGCGCGGACGGAAGAACTGCTGGGCACGAAACGCTATGTCGGCGCCATCATCGACCACCGCAGCGCGTCGATCCATCCCTTGAGTTATGCCCGCGGCCTTGCCCGCGCGGCCCAGCAGGAAGGTGCCCGGCTGCACACGGATTCGCCCGTCACCAAGCTGGAACGGAACGGCGACTCCTGGCGTCTGACCACCGCGCAGGGAACCGTGACGGCCGAGCATGTGATCCTCGCGACCAACGCCTATTCCGACAATCTCTGGCCGGGCATGAACGAGAGCATCATTCCGGTCGGCTGCTATGCCTATGCGAGCGATCCGCTGGGCGAGAATATCCGCACCAGCGTGCTGCCCGGTGGCCACGCCATGTACGACATGCAACCGGTGATGAATTTCGCGCGCTTGGACCGGGACCACCGGCTGATGGTCGGCTCGCTCGGCTATCTGCCGCG
>JAQCGR010000198.1 GCA_027619995.1 Pseudomonadota bacterium
GATTCCCTGGAATGGCGCGCTCCGGACCATGCCGCCGAACTGGCCGGCACGGCGGCGCTCGAAATCCTGCCAGCCCTCTCGGCACCGGCCCCGAAAGCGGCGGATATCGCGGGCAGGGACGGCAAGACGGCGATCTCGGGTCCGCCGGTGGCGGTCGAGCGACCGGAGGAGGATGACGAGGACTCCGCCGCGTCCAAGGAGCCGCCAGCCGAATCCCCGGCCGAATCGCCGGATGACGACAAGCCCCCGGCAACGGTCGACGCCGCCCGCCGCCAAGTCTGAGCGGCGCGGCGTTCCGCGACGATTGACGATCCGCGCGACCGCGCGTACTTTCCCGGCCGCGTGCCGCCTTAGCTCAGTTGGTAGAGCATCGCATTCGTAATGCGGGGGTCGCGTGTTCGAGTCACGCAGGCGGCACCATTTCCCCCGACAGGCCTATGCCCGGCCCTTTCCCGAATTGTCGGCTCCGGCACGACGTTGCGGCGTCTCGTCGTGCGCCGGCGCTGCCGGATGCGCGGGAACGGCGCCGGCCGGTCCGAAATATCCCGCGCGGTCAGGCGGCGCCGGGCTTCGGCAGGGCGGTGCCGATCATGCAGTCGCGGGTGACGATGTCGGCCAGGCGCTCCTCGCTCCAGCCCTCGGTTCCGGCCGGGCGTTCGGGAATCACGAAATAGCGCAGCTCGGCCGTCGAATCGTGAATCCGCAGCTCGGTTTCGGCGGGGATCTCGGTGCCGAATTCGGCGAGCACGGCTCGCGGCTCGCGCACCACCCGGCTGCGGTATTCGCGGCTCTTGTACCAATCGGGCGAATTGCCCAGCAGCATGACGGGGTAACAGCTGCACAGGGTGCAGACGATGACGTTATGGAGGCCCGGCCGGTCGGGTAGGGCGCGGATCTCGACCACCCCCACATCGATGTCGAGTTCCTGGGCGGCGGCCATGGCGTCCCGCTCCAGACGAGCCGCGAAAGCGGGATCGGTCCAAGCTCGGGCGATCAGCCGCGCGCCCAGGGCCGGTTTGCGGGATTGCATGTATTCCAGCTTCTCGCGCAGGTCCTCGGCGGCGAAGACGCCCTTCTCGACCATCAATTCGCCGATCGCGCGGGTCAGCACCATGTATTCGGTGATCGGCCCATCCTCGATATCCGGCTGGAAGGGGTGGGGCGCATGGCCGTTGTCATGATCGTGGCCATGGTCATGCTTGTGGTCATGCGTGTGATCGTCATGCTCGCTCATGGCGCGCCTCCCTCGGCCGGTTCCAGCCAATGCTCGAAAATATCAACGACGGTGGCGTCGCCCGGCGCTCCGGCATAGTCCTCCCACAGATCGGCCTGGCGGAAGGCGACGCGGTAGACCGGCCGACGCGGCGTGCCGTCGCCGCCATAGGCCAGACCCTCGGGATTGGGATGGATCGCGGCCAGGGCTTCGACCCTGCCCTCGCGCCCGCGCACGAAGAAGGGGGTGCGGATATGGCCGGGGGGAAAGGCGGCGCGGACGCGCACCCGGTCGCCGGGGGCGAAGCGGGGCGGGGTCTCGGTGGCCATCAGGCACCCGCCTTTCCGGCCGCGGCTTTGCTTGTTTCATCCTGGGCCGCGCGCATCCGGGCCTCGACCTCGGTCATCTTGCGGCCCAGCTCGTCGACCTCGATCACGCCCTTCTCCAGAAGGATATTGCCGATCGAGGAGATCCAGCGTTCGTAATAGCTCAACTCGTCATAGACGCCGGGGCCCAGATCCTCGATGCCGCGGCGCAGCTCGTCCACGGTCATCACCCCGCGCTTCGGATCGGCCAGCAGGCGCAGCATGGCATTGACCTGCTTTTCCCAGGGCGCGTGATCGTGGTCGGAGATTTCCACCGGCCCCGCGTCCAACCCGCCCATGTCGTGATGGCGCCGCTTCGCCATGATCCGTCCTCCTGAACCGCCTCCCCGCAATTGAAGCGCGCCGGCGACGGCGGGGCAACTGTTCGCCCGCGATCGGGTTGCTCGCCCTTTTCCAGACCGTCATGCCCCGGCGAAGTCCGGGGCATCCAGACCGGCGGTGCGGCTGGCTCGCCCGGGCAAAGCCGAGCGATGACGATCTGGCTGCGCTATGCGCCCGGGCGGCGACTAGAGCTTGGCGGCGCGCAGGCGGAGGGCGTTGGCGATGACCGAGACGGAACTCAGACTCATCGCCGCGGCCGCGATCATCGGATTCAGCAGATGCCCGGTGAAGGGGTAGAGCAGCCCCGCCGCGATCGGAATGCCCAGGCTGTTATAGGCGAAGGCGAAGATCAGGTTCTGGCGGATATTGGCCATCACCCGGCGGCTCAAGGCGCGGGCGCGCAGCAGGGCGGCCAGGTCGCCCTTGACCAGGGTCATGCCCGCGCTTTCGATCGCCACATCCGTGCCTGTGCCCATGGCGATGCCGACATCGGCGGCGGCCAGGCCCGGGGCGTCGTTCACGCCGTCCCCGGCCATGGCCACGATGCGGCCTTCGCCACGCAACCGCTGGATCAGCGCGCCTTTGTCCTCGGGCGAGACCTCGGCCTCGATCTCGTCGATGCCCAGGCGGGCGGCCACAGCCTCGGCCGTCCGGCGGGCGTCGCCGGTCAGCATGATCAGGCGCAGCCCCTCGGCGCGCAGCCCGGTCAAGGCCTCTTCCGTCGTCGCCTTGATCGGATCGGCGACAGCGACGAGACCGGCCAGGGCGCCGTCGAGAGCAATAAACATGACCGTCGCCCCCTCGCCGCGCAGGGCATCGGCGCGTTCGGCCAGGGCGCCGGGCGCCAGACCCAGATCGCGCATCATCGCCTCGTTGCCCAGGGCGAGGGTGCGTCCGTCCACCTTGCCCGTGACGCCCTTTCCCGTCACCGAAGCGAAATCCGCCGCCTCGACCAGAGCCAGGTTCCTGTCCTTGGCGCCCGCGACGATGGCGGCGGCCAATGGGTGCTCGCTGCCGCGCTCCAGGCTGGCGGCCAGCCGGAGCAGATCGTCCCCGGTCCCGGCCGCGTCCTCCACGGTCTCAACCGCGACCAGCTTGGGGCGGCCTTCGGTCAGGGTGCCCGTCTTGTCGAAGACCAGGGTGTCGACCTTGGCGAAGCGCTCCAATGCCTCGGCGCTGCGGATCAGCACGCCGGCCTGCGCGCCGCGCCCGGTGCCGACCATGATCGACATGGGCGTGGCCAGGCCCAGGGCACAGGGACAGGCGATGATCAGGACCGAGACCGCGGCGACCAGGGCATAGGTGAAGCTGGGAGAGGGGCCGATGGCGAGCCACAGGACGAAGGCGCCGAGGGCGATCGCCACGACCGTCGGCACGAAGATGCCGGCGACCCGGTCGGCTAGGCCCTGGATCGGCGCGCGGCTGCGCTGGGCCTCCGCGACCATGCGGACGATGCGCGAGAGCATGCTGTTCTCGCCGACATGCTCGGCCCGCACGATCAGCGCGCCGGTGCCGTTCAGGGTGCCGCCGATCACCGTGTCGTCAGGCCCCTTCTCGACCGGAATCGATTCGCCGGTGACCATGGATTCGTCGATTGCGCTGCGGCCTTCGAGCACGGTGCCGTCGACCGGCACCGATTCACCAGGGCGCACCCGCAGGCGGTCGCCCTCGGCGATGCGCTCGAGCGGCACCTCCTCGTCCTCGCCGTTCGCGGTCAGGCGACGCGCGGTCTTGGGCGCGAGATCGAGCAGGGCGCGCAGGGCGTCTCCCGTGCGTTCGCGCGCGCGCAGTTCCAGCACCTGGCCGACCAGGACCAGGGTGATGATCACGGCGGCGGCCTCGAAATAGACCGGCACCATGCCGTGCATCCCGCGCAGCGCGGCCGGGAAGAGATCCGGCGCCAGGGTCGCGACCGCGCTGTAGAGCCAGGCGGCGCCCGTGCCGATCGCGATCAGGGTGAACATGTTGAGATTCCAGCCGCGCAGGCTGGCCCAGCCGCGCGCGAAGAAGGGCGCGCCGCACCACAGCACGACCGGCGTGGCGAGCAGGAACTGCAGCCAGACGGAAATCTCGGGCGCGATGATGCGGTGAACCGGCAGGCCGATATCCGCACCCATCGCCAGGATCAGAACCGGCAGACTCAAAGGTGTGGCGATCCACAACCGTCGCGTCATCGAGGCAAGTTCGGGGCTCGGCTTGCGCTCCAGGGTCACGGTCATGGGTTCCAGCGCCATACCGCAGATCGGGCAATCGCCGGGTTCGTCCTGCACGATCTCGGGATGCATGGGGCAGGTATAGCGGGTCGCCGTCCGGGGTCCCGGTGCAGCCGGCTCCAAGGCCATGCCGCATTTGGGGCAGGTGCCGGGCCCGGTCTGGCGGACGCCTTCGCACATCGGGCAGATATGCTCTTCGTCCGCGCCGCCCTGCACCGGCGCGGGGGCTTTTCCGGAGAGATAGCTGTCCGGCGCCGCCTCGAACTTCTCGGCGCAGCGGGCGCTGCAGAAGACATATTCCGCGCCGTCATGGTCGCGGCGATGCTTGGCGGTGGCGGGATCGACCGTCATGCCGCAGACCGGGTCGGTCGCGCCCGGTTTGTCGCCCGACTCCGCGTGGTCGTGATCCGAATGATGGTGGTGATGATGGCCGGTCATGGCTCGATTCTCTGTCTGGAGGGTTGTTGGGTGTTGCGGCTGATCCGCGTCGCGGTCAGCCGTCGGTTGCCGTGCTGATAGCCGCCTGGCGGGCGCGGATTTCCGCGGGCCAGCGGCTGTGGATATAGGCGAGGAGGTCGCGGATTTCCGCGTCGCTCAAGATGTCGGCGAAACCCGGCATATCGCTTTCGTAACCGGGCGGAGCGATGGCTGCCGTGCCCTGCTTGGTGATCTTGAACAGCACTGCATCCGGATGATGCCAGGTATGGCCAGAGGCATCGTGGGGCGGCGCCGGGAGGCGTCCGTTCGGCTTGCGCTCGCGCCAGTTCGGCTCACCCTTCAGGTCCGCGCCATGGCAGCTCGCGCAATGTTCGACATAGGCCTGGGCGCCGCGCGCCAGGTCGAAGGACTCGGCCGAGCCCGGCGATCCTTCTTCGCCCAGTTGCAGAAAAAAGACCGTGCCGCCGATCACCGTGGCAACCGCGGCGCCAATCCAGATTTTTCGCGGAAGCATGACGATCCGGCCTTGTTCAATATACCCTAGGGGGGTATAGTATAGTCATGAACGATGAAACAAGCAATTCCTGCCATCGCCATCTGCGGCGGATCGAGGGACAGGTCCGTGGGTTGCAGAAAATGGTCGAGGAAGACCGTTACTGCATCGATGTCGTGACCCAGATTCAGGCGGTCCGCGCGGCCCTGCGCCGGGTCGAGGACGAAGTGTTGGCGGACCATGTCTCGCACTGCGTCGAGGCGGCGATCCGCAGCGGCGACGAGGTCGAGCAGCGGGCCAAGGTGAGCGAACTGGTCACGGTTCTGGGCCGCCGATCACGCTGAAGCGCAAACGCGCATAAACGCGCATAAACGCTATGGCAAACGGGTCGGCGCGCTGCGCCGGTCAGGTCAGGTCAGGCCGGGTCGATCCTGGGCCGGCGGTCCCGCCAATCGGCGAGAACGGCCTCCGGCTCGATGCGTTTGCGCAATGTCTCGCGCACATTGAGCCAGCGGAAGCGGATCGAGTTGCGGACGATCTCGCGGTCGAGATCCTTGTATTCGTCGATCACCGGGGCATAGCGGATCAGGGCCACGGGGCTGTCGGTGAAGGCCAGTTCGCCGCGATGCACTTCCTGCCAATTCGCCGTGGACAGGCGCAGGGTGAAACGCGCCGCCGCCTCGGCCGGGATCTCTCCCCTGTCCCGGTCCTCGATACCTCTTTCGAGCGCGTCGTCATAGCAGAACGCCGCCAGGGCGGCGGCGTCCTCATCGCCCAGCGCGCCATCGCGTGCCGCGGTGGCGGCGGCGAAGACCGCCATATCGGCGGCGCAGGCGACGAACACCTTCACGCTCGCCGCGCGGATGGAGGCCGCGAACACGTCATCCTCGAAATAGCGTTGGAACGACGTCCCCATGCGGGTCTTCAGGTAACCGTAGAGGGTCGTCTGCGCGATGAAGGAGGCGCGGGTCCGGACGAAAGTCGCAAGATTCTGCGCCGTTCGTATCGGATTGCGCCCGAACCGTTCCCTCATTGAGGGAAGCAGGGGGCGAAGTTGGGCCCAGATTTCCCGGATCACGCGAACACCGCCTTGAGAGTTAGTGACAATGCAGTAACATTTTTATAACTTTTCTATATATTGAAATGCAGTAGTGCAGGTTTTCGTAACTGATCTGCCCCCTTCAGAGTGGTCCAAAAGTTAATTTAGACTGGACCCTGAAGGAGAAGAGAAATG
>JAQCGR010000199.1 GCA_027619995.1 Pseudomonadota bacterium
TCCTGCTCGCCTCACTGATGCATTTTTACTCCGGCGCACCGATGCATTTTTAGTCCGGCGTTGACACGAGAATAAGAATTGAGGCGAGCATAACGAACCAAGCGGTGCGATTTTCACCCACACCCATCTCCGAAGACCATATGAAGAATTATAAATGATTACCGATAAAAAGTCGCGTTTTTCATCTATATAGAAGGGTTTTTTGACCTAGAACACTACCCCTTCTACATAAGATGAAGTTATATCTACTAATTCCCATAGCGACCAAAGCTCGGATTCCCGAACCATATATTCAAGGCTAGCCCGAATTGGCTGATCCTAAAAGCGCTTCGAAAATTCAAACTGAGAAACCACCTCCCCGTAGCCACAGGTGCCCGATGACGGGGGGAGTTGCTACCCAAACTGCTATCCGAAAACATCAAGGGGTTAGGCGATTTCCACCTAACCCCTTGATTTTAATGGTCGGAGCGGCGGGATTCGAACCCACGACCCCTTGACCCCCAGTCAAGTGCGCTACCAGGCTGCGCCACGCTCCGACAGGGCGCGGACTATAGCCCGCGTTGGAAAGCCACGGCAAGGCAAGGATCGGCGAAAGATCGGGTCAGTGCGCCAGGCTGCGAAGGCGGTCGCGCAGGGCCGTCAGATCGTCGAGCAACCCGCGCACTTCCCGCGCCTGGGTCGCGCTCAGACCGGGCTCGGCGACGGGCACCGGGCCCTTGGGCGCGGCTGCCGCAACGGGCGTCTCCGCGCTATCGCGCACGCTGCGCACGCCGCCGTCGCGGAGCAGCTTCTGCACGCCCTTGATCGTGTAGCCTTCGTCGTAGAGCAGGTTGCGGATGCTGCGCAGGAGGTCGATATCCTCCGGCCGGTAGTAGCGCCGCCCGCCGCCCCGCTTCATGGGCCGGACCTGGCTGAACTTGGTCTCCCAGAAGCGCAGCACGTGCTGCGGCACATCCAAGGACTCGGCGACCTCGCTGATCGTGCGAAAGGCGCTTTTCGACTTGCGGACCCGGCGCGCTTCCGCCGGCTGGCTCGCAAGGGCCGCGCTGTTGCGGGCCTCGGCCATGCTCAACCTTCGCCTTCGTCGATGAGGTCGCCGCCACCGCCGCGGCCGAGAAGTTCGTTGATCCGGTTCTTGAGGACATGGCTGGCACGGAAGACCAGCACCTTGCGGGGCAGGATCGGCACCTCGGATCCGGTTTTCGGATTGCGGCCGATGCGCTGTCCCTTCTGGCGAACCGAGAAACTGCCGAATGAGGAAATCTTGACCGACTCGCCATCCGTCAGGGCATCGGCGATGCGCCCCAAAACGGATTCGACAAGCTGCGCGCTCTCATGCCGAGAGAGACCCACTTCCTGATAGACAGCTTCACTCAGTTGCGCGCGTGTGACCGTGTTTCCGGCCATCTGGCCCCCCTGATAGACCCCTATTTCCGAAGCGTACCTCGCCTTCAGAAATCCGTCAATTCCAAAGGGATGCACCTATTCCCTCACCTTCGCTTACACGAACTTGTCTCAGTGTAAGCGAAGGCTCAGACGGCGGCCTGCGCCGGGGATGTCTTGGCATCGGCCGCTTCGATGCGACCGAACTCGTCCTTGATGCGGTCGTTGAATCCGCCCGTCACAAGATCGTAGGCGACGCCGATGGCGTTGGAGAAGCCGATCGCGTCAGTGCCGCCATGGCTCTTCACGACGATGCCGTTGAGGCCCAGGAACATGGCGCCGTTGTAGCGCCTGGGATCGATACGCGCGCGGAATTTGGTGAAGGCGCGCCGGGCGAAGAGATAGCCGATGCGGCTGGCGATCGAACTCTTGAAGGTCTCGCGAAGAAACTGGGTGACCAGACGCGCGGTGCCCTCGGCGCTCTTGAGCGCGACATTGCCCGTGAACCCGTCGGTCACGATGACATCGACCGTGCCGGCAGCGATATCGTCGCCCTCGATGAAGCCGTGATAATTGACCGGGACCGTGCCCGAGCGCAGCAGCGCATGGGCATCCTTGAGTTCCTGATGCCCCTTCATGTCCTCGGAGCCGACATTGAGCAGGCCGACGGTCGGCTCGACCAGTCCCAGGACCGTGCGCGAGAAGAGCTGCCCCATCAGGGCGAACTCGATGAGATTATTGGGATCGCAGTCGATATTGGCGCCCAGGTCCAGCATCACGCTTTCGCCCCGCAAGGTCGGGAAGAAGGCGGTGATGGCCGGCCGGTCGATGCCGGGCAGGGTCTTGAGGACGAGCTTGGCCATCCCCATGAGCGCGCCGGTATTGCCGGCCGAGACCACGCCGGACGCCTCGCCCTTGGCCACGGCGTCGATCGCCCGACGCATGCTCGAGTCGCGGCCGCCACGCAAGGCCGGGCATCGCTCGCGACGACCTGCTCCGTGTGGCAGATCGTCACATGCTTGCGCAGCCTGCGGCGCCGCTTGAGAAGACGCTCAAGCTGGTCCTGGTCACCGAACAACAGGAAGTGAATGTTCGGGTACCGCTCTTTCGCGATGTTCGCGCCACGAATCACCATCTTGGGGGCTTGGTCGCCCCCCATGGCATCCAACGCAATCGTCACAGGCGCGTTCACAGGCACGGCCCTCCCTCAGGACCGGTAGGTCGCGGCCTCAGACTCCGGCCGCTTCGACGACCTCCCGGTCGCCATAGTGGCCACATTGGGCGCAGACATGATGCGGGCGCTTAAGCTCGCCGCAATTCTGACACTCCATATGGCCTTCCGGCTTGAGCGCATGATGTGAGCGACGCATATCGCGGCGCGATTTGGATACCTTCTTCTTGGGTACAGCCATCGGTTTCGATCTCTCGTTGAAGTCCCCCCGGCCGGGGGGCGCGTTTGTTTAGCGGATATCATACCACGCGACAAGGGACCGACCCCAGCGCGCAATATAAAGGTGGCGGTCGCCGTGGATCAGTTCAGGCGCTTGAGCAGCGATTTGAGGGCCTCGGACTCGGCGAACGGCCGCCGGGTTTTGCCGTCTTCGGCCGCCGACTCCGGAATATCGGTCACGACCTCGCTCTCCTCAAGCGCGGAAACCCGCGGGTAGGGATCGAGCATGAGGGCCAGTTGCTGGGCCACCGCCTCGCCCAGGTCGACCGAATCGGCATGGGCCTGGACAACGATTCCCTCGACTTCGATCTCCAGGCCAAGGTCGTCCTCGTCCTGCCAGCCGGCGCCCGCCGTCCACAGGACGGTAAAGCTGTCATCGACCTCGGCCGGCACCGGTTCCAGGCTGGCGATACAGGGCTGGGCCAGGGTGGCGTGCAGACGCCCGGTCACGCGCACCGAATCCGGACCGATCGCCGTCACCTCCAGGTCAGCGTCCAGCGCATCGAGGGAAATAAGGCCGAAACGCTCGGCAATGCGGAGGCGCTCCTCGGGTTCCGCCCAGATGTTCAGGGTGATCGGCCCATGCTCGAGCTTGGCAAGCTCGATCAAACGACTGAACTCGGGTTTCGGATCTGTTGTTGGTTCGGCCATCGCCGCCATCGTTCCTGTCGGTTGGTCAATCATGCCATATAGGCGATAGCGCCGCCCGGTTCAATTCGGCACAGGGCCGCGGCCGTTTTCGACCGCTGGGCGCTTTCCCGACGGGAGGTCGCCGCCTATTCTGCGGCCTTCCATTCATTTTGACAGGTTGTGGAGACTCATATGGACATCGAACGCATTGGCGGCGGCGCCAAGGGCCGCTCTTCCGGCACCGCCTATGGCGGCCTGGTCTGGGCCGTCGCCGTCGACCCCAAGAGTTCACCCTCGATGGTCGATCAGACCCGCGGCGCCCTGGCCCGCATCGACGAGATCCTGGCCAAGGCCGGTACGAACAAGAGCCGCATCCTCAACGCCACCGTCTACGTCTCGGTGATGGACAAGAAGGACGAGATGGACGTGGCCTGGGTCGAATGGGCCGGCGACGATCCGAAGGGCTGGGCCCAGCGCGCCTGCGTCGGCACCAAGCTCGCCCCCGGTCATCTGGTCGAGATCGTCGTCATCGCCGCGCGCGAAACCTGATCCCAGGCATCCGCGATGAAAGTCGTCTTCGACGAGCGCGCCCGCGCGCACGACCCGAAGTTCTTTCTGGTCAACGGCGCCGTCACCCCCTGTCCGGAGGTGCCAGCGCGCGTTGACCGGTTGATCGAGGGCGTGTCCTTTGGAAGTCACCATATGGTGAATCCGGAGGATTGCGGTCTTGCTCCCGTCGCCGCGGTCCATTCGCCCGAGTATCTGCGGTTCCTGGCCACGGCCTCGGAACGCTGGGCGCGGACCGGCGGCGGGGCGGAAGCCGTGCCCAACGTCCATCCCGTCCACAAGGAAGGCATGGCCGAGGCCGGCTATCCGCTTTCGGTCACCGGCCAACTCGGCGCCCATACCTACGACACCTCGGCACCGATCATGGCCGAGACCTGGGACAGCGCCCTGGCCAGCGCGGCGACGGCGGTCCATGCGACCGATCTCGTTCTCGACGGGGCAAAGGCCGCCTATGCCCTGTGCCGGCCGCCCGGGCACCACGCCTCGGCCGATATGATGGGCGGGTTCTGCTACCTCAACAATTCGGCGATCGCCGCCCAGCGCCTGCGCGGCCGCCATGACCGGGTGGCGATCCTGGATGTCGATGTGCATCACGGCAACGGCACCCAGCACATCTTCTACGGCCGGGCCGACGTCCTGACCGTCTCGCTGCACGCCGATCCGGCGCGCTTCTATCCGTTCTTCTGGGGCTATGCCGCCGAGCGGGGCGCGGGCGAAGGTCTGGGCCGCAACCTCAACATCCCCCTGCCCCGCGGCACCGGCGACGAAGAGTATCTGCAAGCCCTCGACGGGGCGATAGAACGTATCGCGCATTTCGCGCCGGGCGCGCTTGTGGTCGCCCTGGGCCTGGACGCCCATGAATCCGATCCGTTCAAGGGCCTGGCCATCACCACCGAGGGCTTCGCCCGAATCGCCAAGCGCATCGCCGCGATCGGCCTGGCCACTGTGCTGGTCCAGGAAGGCGGCTACCTCTCCGACGATCTGGCGCGCAACATCGCCAGTTTTCTGGACGGTTTCGAGGCCGGCTAACCGGCCCGATTCACGACTGGCTCGGCGGCGGCCCGAAGGAAAACTCGCCCCCGATCACCCGATCTCCGGGCACATCGGCGAGCGCATCGGCCTCGCGCCGCAAATAGTCCGCCATCGCGGCGGGATGGGCCAGGTCCGGCTCTCCGGTGCCGTAAAGATTGCGGCGCATGGCTTCGGCCAGCACGGCCGAATCCGAAGCGGCCAGCCCGTCATCATAGGCCTTGATGCGTCCGAAGAAGCCGCGCGCCATGACCTTGACCTTCTTGCCGACGGAAAGGTCGCCGACGCCCAACTCGCGCAGGGCACGGTCCATATCGGCGAACATCGCGTCGAACAACTCCTGCGACAGGTCGGCCGCATCCTGGCCCTCGGATTTCAGGCGGCGCAGGACCAGATAGACATGGACGGCAATCATCTCGAACCGGCCGTCCACCGTGTCCGGAACGCCCAGAGCGCCATAGAATGCCGGTTCGCGCGCCCGATCGACGGCACGGGAATAGAGATCGAATGCACTTTCGCGCCGCTTTCGCTTCGCGCCCAAGCCGAACATGAACCCTCCGGTTGACAGGAATTGCGCGGGGTGTGACCTTGCGCCGAACGGCACCCAAAGCCGATACGGTCGGCGGGGGACGCTAACAGGTCCAGGGAGTCGATGACCAGTCGTATTCGATACACGCGGCAATCGAAAGCCGGTTTGGCCAAAGCCAGATTGGGCGCGACATGTGCAGCGTTCATCCTCGTCGCCGGCCTGACGGCCTGCGATCCGAATGTCGCCAATCGCGGCCATATGCCCGATCCGGAACGGGTGGCGGAGATTCAGGTCGGGGCGTCGAACCGCGACGATGTCGAACTGATCCTCGGCTCGCCGTCGAGCGTCGCCGCCTTCGACAGCAAAATCTGGTACTACATCTCGAACAAGACCGAGCAGGTCGCGTTCTTCCACCCCCAATTGCTCGACCAGCAGGTTCTCGAGATTCATTTCGATGAAAGCGGCACGGTTTCGGAGCTCCGCCATATCGAACAGGCCGACGGCAAGGACGTCGAGCTGGTCGAGCGTGAAACCCCGACCCGAGGCAAGGACCTGACGGTCATCCGCCAGATGCTCTCCAGCTTGGGCTTCCTGGGCCGCGATCCGCTCTCAGGGCCGCCGGTTTACGATTCCGGGGGTCGGAACAACTGACGCTCTTCTCGACTGCGAGAAGCAAGAAAAAAGCCCCGGAGGAAATC